>JBEIQV010000051.1:0-14610 GCA_040376335.1 Verrucomicrobiia bacterium
AACTCGCGGTGGCGAAGGGTGCGATTCGATATGAATTCACCGACACGGGGGACACTCTCACGCTGCGGCTCGGCGAGAAAGGCTCGACGCTGGAGGAGACAAAAGGCGGCAAGTCGGCGCGCGTGACGGCGGCGAAATTCAACCAGCCGGTCTTTGACACCGACCTCAGCTACGAAGACCTCGCGCTGCGTTTTCTATATTGGCCGGAGGCGAAGGTGATCGGCGACGATGCGATTGTCGCGCATTCATGCTGGAAGGTGGAGGTGCGTCCTGCGGCGAAGGATGATTCGCAATACACGCGCGCCGTGCTGTGGATCGGCAAGGACGACGGAGCGCTGATGAAGGCGGAGAGCTACGATGCTCGCGATAAATGGGCGCGGCGTTTTACGGTTCGCAGTGTGATGAAGCGGGACGGGCTGTGGCTTTTGAAGCAAATGCGCATCGAAAGCGCGGCTGGCCGGAGTGCGGACCCGAAGCCGACCTATCTCGAAATCGAGGACATCACGAAGTAACGCGCCCGCTTTTTCAGAATAAAAAGTTCGGGGCCGCCGACCCATTACTCCTGTCGACGACCCCGATGTTCCCCCCAGAACGATGGTTAAGACCGGGCAGGCCGGTTTATGTTAGAAAAAAGTTCGGGATTTTTTATTGCGCCGACTTTGGTGGCAATAACGACGTCGTCGTCCCAGTGTTTGCTGCAGGGCGCGAAGCCTTTTGGACAGCGCTGTCGAATTCCCGGTCAAAGGGGCTGCCGGTGAAAATTAATTTGCCTGTGGCGTCGAAAACATAGGCTTGAGGGATGCCTCCCGTGCCGCCGGGGCCTGAGACGCCTTTGACGATGGAGTAGGAGAGGCGGTTCTTTTTGACCACGGCCTTGACCTCATCATCCGTGGCGTTTTGTGAATGCGCGCCGATAAAAACGAGGCGATTCTTTTTTGCTTTAGCGAGTTGCTCGATGTGAGGGAGGCTTGCAATGCATGGCGGGCAGTGGACGCCCCATGCTTCGATGACCACTCCTTTGCCGCCTGTGTTTGCCAGATCCACTGCGGGGCCGGTGATGAGTTCGCCGAGTCGGTAGTCGGCCAGCTTTGCGTCCAGGACTGGTGATTTTTTATCGGCGGCAAATGCGCCGACGGTGAGTGAGATGATGGCGATGAGGCAGGAGGTGATTTTCATAGGGGTGTTGTCTTACTTTTTCCAAACTGGGCAGGCAAGGGCTCTCTCCCCGCTACTTGCGGTGTGAAATGATGCGTTCGACGTATTTGGCGAGCATGTCGAATTCGAGGTTCACACGGTCACCGGGGCGGCGTGTAGAGAGGTTTGTCTCCGCGAGAGTGTGCGGGATTATCCAGCAGACGAAGCTGGAATCGCGGACTTCGGCCACGGTGAGGCTGATGCCGTCCACGGCGATGCTGCCTTTGAAAACGACGAGCTGTGCGAATTCGGATGGGAGGGCGATTTCGAGGCGGTGATCCTGCCCGTGAGGCGAAAGATCGAGAATGGCGGCGGTGGTGTCCACATGGCCCTGCACGAAATGGCCGCCCATCTTCGCTCCAGCACCAAGAGCCGGTTCGAGGTTCACTTTCGCGCCGGGAGAAAGGTCGCCGATGTTGGTGATGCGGAGGGTTTCTGCGAGGAGATCGAATGAGAGTCGGTCACCATCGCGCGCGGTGATGGTGAGGCAGCAGCCGTTCACGGCGATACTGTCGCCAAGCTGTGACTGCGGTGCAAGGGAAGGTGCGCGCAGGGTGAGGCGGGCGCTTTCGCCATTGGGCGTGAGGCTGACTATTTCTCCAGTTTCGACGACTAGGCCGGTGAACATGGGGCGGATGCTAGCGGTGTGGGATGGGAAGGCACGCGGGATTTTTGTCTTTGGTGAACAGCTGTGGACTAAGGTAGGAGAGGGGCTGTCCGTTTGAACAATAGATGGCCTGCTGTGTCACAAAGCTGCGAATCTACTCACACCCCACCTTGACGCCTGCGCGACTGGGGCTAGTTTGCCGCCCGATTTTCTCTTTACGCCTTTTATTATTATGAAGTTCCCGACTATCGAGCCCCTGGAATCCCGCATTGCACCAGCGGTGTTGTCCATTATCACCCCAGTAGATAACCCCAAAAACGAGGGAAGCGGGGCAGGTTCGCTCACGGATTACGTTTTCAAAATCCAACTGGATGTAGCCGATGCCTCGGACGTGACGGTGCGTGCGATTACCCGGGATGGAACCGCAACTGATGATGACTCGGATTTTGAATTTAAGGACGAACTCATCACGATTCCCGCAGGCCAGACTGAGGCGACGTTTACAGTGAAGGTGAAACAGGACACCGACAACGAGGCGGATGAGACCTTCGCGGTGGAACTGACTAGCCCGTCGAATAACGCAACGTTGGGGCCGAATATAAACGTAGGGGCGACCATATTAAATGATGATGCTTTTCTGAGCATCAATGATGTGACGATTTCGGAGGGAGATAACGGCACATCCACAGCGATTTTCACAGTGAGTCGCACTCCAGCCTCGAACTTGCAGGTCACGGTGAAAGTTTCGACCATGGATGTTTCCACAAGTTCGGGAAACGCAGCGGGCGCTGCTGCGGATTTTGTAGCCAAGACGGAAACGCTGACCTTTCTACCGAACGAGTCATTCAAGACGTTTGCGGTGACGATCAATGGAGACCGTTCTTTTGAATCGCCGGAGGAGATTTTCAAAGTCCTGCTCAGCGAGGCGACGGGGGCTGTGATCGTGGATGGGGAAGGAATTGGAAAAATCCAGGACGCGAATGATCCCGCGCCCACGATCAGCATTGGCGATGCACAAGTCAGAGAGGGGGACAGCGGAACGAAGAATTTGGAATTTACTGTCACGCTTTCCACTCTTGCGGGTGCTGATGTGATTTTTGACGTGGCGTCGGCTGTGGCTACGGGGGCAGATGCGGCTACGTCGGACGTGGATTTTACGGCAATTAATCTGACGGGTCAGATCATTCCCGAAGGACAGAAGACGCTGACGATTTCAGTGCCGATTGTCGGTGATGGGACGGATGAGCTGGATGAGCGATTTTTTGTGAATCTGACGAATGCGCGCACGACGCTGCCCGGGCAGACGAACGCGACAACGCTTACAATCACGGATGCTCAGGGTGTGGGGACGATCCTGAATGATGACCTGATGGTTTCCATCGGAGCAGATCCGGTGTTTACGGAGGGCAACACTGGAGCGGGACAGTTTCATATTCCAGTGAACCTGTCGCAATCGTCGTCGCATGATGTGCTGGTTACGTTCACCATCGCAGGCGGGACGGCGACGGCAGGGGTAGATTTCACGGTGCCAACGAATCTGACGGTGACGATTCCTGCCGGACAGACCTCAGCCGACATCGTGCTTGATGTGCTGGGCGATACGCTTGATGAAAATGATGAGAAACTGAACGTGACGCTGACTGGAGCTACGAACGCCCAGTTTGCAACAGGCGCTGAGGAGGTCACGATCACGGACGACGATGCTGCGCCAACGCTGACAATCAGCAGCCCAAACGTGACGGAAGGTCAGGATGCTGTGTTCACTGTGACTTTGAGTTCGCCGTCCGCAAAGCCCGTGGAGGTGCGCTGGGTGACGGAGACTGGCAGTGCGACATCAGGCGACTTTACGGAGACTACTTCGGAGCAAACGCTCACGATTCCTGCGGGGCAAACAACCGGGCAGATCCGGGTTTCGACTACGAACGATTCGACTGACGAACTGGATGAGGCTTTCAAGGTGAATGTGCTCGCAACGACGACGAATGCGAATGTGGGCACGGGTATCAGCGGCACGGCGACGATTGGCACGAATGATCTGAGCACGTTTAGCATCGGGGATGTGAGCGAAGTGGAAGGGGATGCGGGGACGAAGACTTTCACTTTTACAGTGACGCGCAGTGGCTCCTCCAAGACCCTGACGAGCACAGTGAATTTCACTACGGTGAACGGAACGGCTCTTGTATCGGCGGGGGATTATGATTTGGCGACGGGCGCGCTGACTTTTGGGCCAACTGTAACATCACAACAGATTCAGGTGACAGTTCACGGTGATGCGACCAACGAAACGGACGAGACGTTTTTTGTGAATTTGAGCACGCCGGTCGGCGCGACGATCAGCGATGGCAGCGCGACAGGCACGATTCGCAATGACGAGGCGAGCTACAAACTTGTGCGTGTGGATAATGGGCCGTTGACAGTGGACGAGGAGGCTGCAGGTGGCGCACAGCAATTCGTGGAATTCAAGGTCGTGCGCGAGGGCCAGTTTGATGTGCCGGGGGTCGTCTTTTTTGCCACGGCAGCCGATGATACAGTCGGCGCACGGCAGGCCACCAGCGGGACGGATTTCACGTCTGTGAGCGGCAGTGTTACTTTTGCCACAGGATCGCAGGAGGCCGCCACAACCATCCGAGTGCCGCTCACACAGGATAATCTGGCGGAGGGCAGTGAGACTTTCAAAGTGAAGCTCAGCAACGGAACAAACGGCATTATTTCCACGACCAACGGCGAGGCCATCGTGACGATTGCGGATAACGATGCTGCGAACCTGCCGCGTGTGACAATCGGAGATGCGAAGCTTGTGGAGGGTAACAGTGGCTCGACCGATCTTGTTTTTAAGATCAAACTAGTAGGCGTAGATGGAACTACGCCAGCCGCAGCGGGCGGGGATATCACAGTGACGTTCAACGTTGCGGAGGACACCGCCTCGATCGGGTCTGATTTTAGTGCGCCAACCACATTGACCGTGGTTTTCACTGCCGGGCAGACGGAGAAAGACATCACCGTGCCAGTGTTCGGTGATAGTGTGGATGAGAACGACGAGACGTTTTTTGTGAATTTGACCGGTGCCGAGTTCGCAGTGCCCGGCGGGCCTTCACTACCTGTGACCAGCCTCGATAATCAGGCGATTGGCACGATTACGAATGACGACTTATTGCTGAGTGTTGAAGCGTCCGGGAGCGAGCCGGAGGGCCTTGTGGATCATGCGCGTATTTTCACATTGAGTATTCCACAAATTTCCACCCACGACGTGACCGTTCATTACAAGACCACCGACGGCACGGCTGTATCGACGGGAAGTTTTGCGGACTACATCGCGACCGAGGGCGATGTGACCATTTTAGCGGGGCAGACATCCGCGACGTTCAGCGTGCAGTTGAAGGGGGATCGTTACGCGGAGAATAGCGAGACGTTTAAGGTGCAATATAGCGATGTCCACGGTGCAAAACTCAGCGCCACGGAATCGAACTTCACGCTGGCAAATGATGATGCTGCGCCGAGCTTAACGATTGGCGATGCGACCGTCGTCGAGGGAGATAGCGGGCGGGCGAATCTGGTTTTCAACGTTACGCTGGCTGGCGGCACCCAGGAGGAAGTGAAGGTGGATTTTTCAACGCTCGATGGCACCGCGAAGTCAACCGGAGCGCTAGTTGATTACGAGAATACAAGCGGGACGCTCACTTTTGCGCCGTCGGCGGAGGGTGCCACCATGCAGGTTTCCGTGCCGATTATAGGTGATACTTGGAAAGAAGCTAATGAGTCATTCAGCGTGAAACTCGCCAACGCTAGGATTGGCGCGAACACATCAGGTGTGACTCTGGCGGATGACACGGGCGCGGGCACCATCCAGGATAATGGAGACACGCAGCTCGGAATCATCGTGAATAATGCCCGGGTCGTAGAGGGCAATTCAGGTAGTTCGACCCTCAGTTTCAATATCGAGACGACTGCGCCGGTGAGCGGTAGCTCGGTGACATTTAAAGCAAGCACTCGCAATGGCACAGCGAGGGCAGGCACAGATTTTACCGCGTTGAGCGGACAGTCGTTTTCCATCGCCTCCGGCCAGTCCAGTGTATCGGTCGCGGTGAGTGTGACTTCGGAGACACAATTTGAGCAGTCCGAATATTTATTTCTCGATGTCAGCAATCTTTCGGCGGGAGTAAGTTCGGTCAGCGGCGGAAGTGGCACAATTTCAACACGCGGGATTATTTTGAATGACGACATCCGCATCGTCAGCGGACGTGAGTTTGAATACGTGGATGAGGACGGCGACCTTGTGAGCGTGAAGGTCTCCAAGGGCAGTCTGTCTGTTCCTATTAGTGGCAATGGCGGCACGGGTAATGATGTTTTCTTTACGCAGTCGGGCACTGTGGGTGGGCGTTTCTTCCAGCGATTGGATTTGAGTAATGACGGCTTTGAGTTCAACGGCGCGAACATCACCGTCACCGCCAAGCCGCAGGTGCTGGTGACAGGGGAGGTGCTCGGCGATGGAAAGGCAAACGTCGGCGCGATTGACGCAGCATTGCCGCAACCAGGCTTGTTTCAATTTGCAACCGGACAGTTGCTTGGGACCGTAAAGATTGCTGGCGACCTCGGGCGCATCATCGCAGGCAGCACTAAGACTCCGGCGGGAGTGCGCGTGCTGGATGTCGGATCGCTGGGCGCAGGAGCGAACATCCCGAGTTCGCCGGTGAATGGATTGAATCCAAATTCAAGCCTTGTGCTCGGGCCGATCGGGAAAATGACGGTGAGGGGAGATGTGGTCGGGTCGCTGAGTGTTATTGGTGATTCGATTGATCAGCCGATTCCGTCCGGTTCTGTGGGCCGTATCGGCACGTTAGTTGTGAAAGGAGTGATCCGCGGAGGTTCTGCAGAAAGTTCCGGGCAGATTGCATTCACGGGTGGCATCGGCAGCGCGACGCTGGGCGGTATTGTTGGCGGATCGGGCTCGATTAGCGGGGCGCTTCTGCCGGTGGATGGACGCTTCAATACTTCAATTAGTAAACTCACTGTTTTGGGCGACATCGTCGGCGGGAGTGGCGCGAATAGCGGTTTTGTAAACACTGGCAAGTTGGGCTCCCTCGTGCTCGGTAAACTAAAGCAGCGCTCTACGGACGTTGCAATTGAGGGCAACCTGATCGGTGGAAGTGGAAATCAATCGGGAGCTGTTTTTTCCAACAACAACATCGGGCGCGTGCTGGTAAATGGTGATATTCAAGGCGGCTCTGGAGCGAGCTCGGCTCGAATTTCCGCCGTCCATAATTTGGGGAGCACGCGCGTGACTGGCGACGTGATTGGCGGCAATAAAAATACGGATGTGACTGCACAGGATGCGAGCAACTCGGGTGTGATTGCTGGCGCATTGTTGAAGGGGACTTTAGTCATCGAGGGAGATGTGAAGGGCGGTTCTGGTGCTGGCAGCGGTGCTGTGGATATCAGCGGAGATACAGTAAATTTTGTGAGCCTGCTTGCAAATGTTCCATCCGTGACCGTTGGAAAATCCGGCGTGGCCGGAAAGGGCAATATCATTGGCGGGAGCGGTGCGGACTCCGGCCATATTTCCATCGCAGGCACGGTGAAAAAGTTTGTCGCTTACGGCGACATACGTGGCGGCAAGGGGAATGGAAGCGGCGGTCTTTTTGTGCTCAGTGATGCCGGAAACGCAGTGCTGAAACAGGCGGTGATCAAAGGAAATCTCATCGGCGGCAGCACAGACGCTCCAGGCACGACCGGCGGTGTCGCCAGCTTGCTGCGCTCGGGCATCATAGATGCGGGCAACATCGGCAAACTGACGGTCGAAGGGCGCATTCAGGGTGGTGTGAATGCTGGCACTAGCCTAGCGGGAAGCGGAGGTATATTTAGTGATGGCACGATTGGAACACTGAAGGTTCTCGGAAACGGTGGGACTGAGGCTGTAAAAGGCGACAAGTCGGCGTCGGTTGTGATTTCCGCAGTCGAAGGGATACGCAGCGCGACATTCAGCGGAAATGTGAGCTTTGCAGAAATCCTCGCGGGCTACAGCGCCCCGTCGGCAGTCGGGACACCACGAGGTTCGTTAGTAGATGCAGGGGCGAACATCGGAACGATCAACGTCACTGGCACGTTCAGCGCATCGAGCATCGTCGCCGGGGTGGATGCGGGCGGAGATGGAAAATTCGGCACGATCGACGACCAGCAGACGACGACAGGCCAGCCTGCAAACCAAAATCTCATTTCGCGTATTGCTAGTGTGATACTCGGAAACGTCGCTGCAAATGCCAACGCAAGCGCGACTGCAGCATTCGGCATCGTGGCCGAGCAGGTGGACAGCATCAAAGTGAACGGTGCTGCCATTACTGTTCAAAAAGGCCCGCACAACGACGAAATTGAAATCGGCGGAACTGCGACCAAGATCAAATTGTTGGAAGTTTAGTAAAACAGGCTTGAGCGCGAACGCCCCTCATATAAAAGACCGCCATCCACGCGGGTATAGCTTAGTGGTAAAGCTCCAGTTTTCCAAACTGGCTAGGAGGGTTCGATTCCCTCTACCCGCTCTCCTTTTTCGCAAAAAGATCGAACGCGGTTTGATGGTGCGCGGTCTGAATGAAACCCCGATGAAATCTGTTCGCCCTCGATACTTCTTTCCTGATGAATCGTCCGCCGTCGCTTCATGTGGCGAGGCTCTTGCCACTGCGGGGCGCATCCGCTAAGCCCATTCGCTCCACCAAATCAACACCTCACAAAAACCACGAATGATGCATCACCGGCCTTGGATATTGCTCCTGCTTGCCGGTTGCTCTTGGGCACATCTCTCGCTCGCGCAGACGGGTGGTGAAACGGGCGGAGGCGGTGCGAGTGAAGGTGGTGCGACGGGAACAGGCGGAACGGGTGGTTCTACGACAGGGGGAACCACGACGACGGCCCCCAGCACGCCGCCACCCACCACGACGAATCCGCTTGATCCCGCTGGCTCAGGCAGCACCACCACGCCCAAAAAAGATCCCTTTGGCTTTGGTGAATTCACTCCAAGCGGAGGAACAGGCGGCACCTCGCCATTCGGGACAGGCGGGGGAGCGACAACTACTTTTGGTGCCGGGCCTCGCGAAGGCACGAGTCCGAATACCCCTGCCGGCCCGGCGGAAACGACGGAGGCGATGCGCCCTAAAGAGCAACCAATCAGATATACTGCACCGGGTTTTTACGGCTCCGGCGGGCAGACTTTCAGCAGCGGGCAGGGCCGTTTTTTACGACCGCGTTTTCGCTACAGCGCGTCGGTCTCGATGGGCTTTGATGATAATACGCTCCAAACCCCGACTGACAGCACTGCGACTACGCTGGTCATTCCCGAGCAACCCGAGATTTCGAGGACCGTGCCGGTGCGGGAGCAGACCGGCGTGCAATTCATCGGCGGTGCTTTCAGGCCGGTTTTTAGGACGGTGCAGCAGAAAGTGGTGCTGCAACCGTTTATTCCCGAGCAAGTGATTACAACCCCGGCGCAGGAGCGGAATGAGAGCATAGTGAGTTCCGTGAACGCCCAACTTTCTGTCCAGTGGGCAAAACAGCGTTCCCTGTTCATTTTCGACCTGAATCTTGGCGGGGATTACTACTGGAACCGTGATGAAAAGCCGCTTGAATACACAGGTTCCATGTCGCTCGTTTACCTTCGCAAGATCACCCCGCGGATGCAATTCACGACTAGTGTGAGTCTCGCTTACCAGTCCCAGCCGGATTACTCGCAGGCGAACTTGGATCCTACACTTGGCAGTTCAGGCGGCAGTTACTTCAATGGCACTGCAAAAATGGATCTGAGCTATCGCTGGGGACCGCGTTTCAGCACAGTTTCTAGCATCACGGCAAATGGAACCAGCTACGAGTTGGAAACCAGCAAATTGAATGATGTTTATGGGGCAACTTTAGGGCAGGAATTTCGTTACATTTGGTCTCCCCATTACACTTGGGTGGGAGAGTTGCGATATGGGTTTAACACCTACGTCAACGCTCTCGATCGTGACTATAATGATGTATTCCTACTAGTGGGAACCGACTGGACATGGAGCCGACGCCTGCGCGGAACGATTCGACTAGGTGAGCAATTGCGGAAGTTTGAGGTCGGCGGTAATTCTACCGCACCATATGCGGAGGTCAGTGCTATTTATCAAACAGGATCGCGTTCGCAGTTGATTGCAACGAGCCGCTACGGTTTCGAGTCAACTCAAAGAGTCGGCGAGGAAAACATCGGCTTCCGCGCTAATTTGGCATATTCTCGGGCGTTTTCACCGCGGCTATCGGGAAATGTGGGTATTAATTATGTCAGTAACGCCATCACGAGCGAACTTGGGAGTGACGATACCACTAAAATTTACGATACGAACCTCTCTTTAAACTATACATTCAGCAGACGATTTTCAGTGAGCGGACGCTATAGCTATACTCTCAGGAGCAGCACCACAGGCACGAGCGATTATGATCGCAGTCGTATCACATTTACCGGGCAATATGCGTTTTGAACATCTCGGCACTACACGGGTCAAAAAGCCCGTCTCCTCCATTGCGTTCCTTGCGGTAACGCGCTTACTTTCCCGCCCTTTTCAGTTTTAGAGAACCCAAAATAACACATATCCCATGAACGATAATACCGAGGTCAAACTACACTTCCTCGACTACTGGCGGGTCATCAAAAACCGGATGGGCCTGATCCTTTTAACCTTCTTTCTCGTGATGGTGACATCAGGCGTCTATGTGTTTTTCCTCCCGCGTGAATATTACTCCCGCGTGACGGTGGAAATTAAACCGGACAACAATAAGGGGCTCGATCCAATCAATATGGGAGGCATGAACCGAGCTGACCCGACTTTCATCAGCACCCAGTTCAACATTCTTAAGAAAACTGAAATCCTCTATCCGGTTATCCAAAAGCTCGACCTTGTTAGCAAGCTATCGCCAGCAGGAAGCCCTATGTCTCCATCATGGGTGGCCCGTGTGCTCGAGAAGAGCATGAATGTTCAGGAGCAGCGTAATACCACACTGATCGAAGTGGGTATTTATAATACGGATGCAAGACTCGCGGCCGATATCGCGAACACCATAGCGACCACCTACCGCGACAAGCGCATTGATGACCTTAAGAAAAACGTAGACCAGACTCTGGCCGAAATGCGTGACGAGTTGGACAATAAGCGAACTGATGTTAAAAATCTTTTTGCAGAGGCCGCAAAGATCCGGACGGAAGAGAGTATCATTGATGCAGACCCTGAGAACAGCAATGCCTTGGTATCGCTTAGTGAAAAGCCGCTTTTCATGACTGAGCAGACGGTTGTTGAGAAGCGCACTCTGGTCGATCAGCTAAGAAACACGCTAACTCGAATCGAGGAACTCAAGCCTGAAGAACTTTTAGAGGCATTGCGAACTCTCAATATTGATGACCCCACCATGTTGAAGACGCTTCCTCAGCTTCAGGATGCCCAATCTGAGGAAGCCAAGCTCCTGAATTCAGGTTTAGGGGAAAACCATATGCGCGTGAGATCTCTACGCGCGCAACGCGACGTTTATCGCGCAACACTTGCTCAGCAACTCGACAGCATCAAGCGCTCACAACGCACAAAGCTCAGCATCGAGGAGATCAACCTCAAAACCATCGAAGATAAGCTTAGTGATCTCCGCGCGAAACAAATTAAAGAAAAGACCTTGCTGACTGGCTATGTAGAAAAGAAAGCCAATTACCTCAGTGCTAAATCCCTCTTGATGGCTATCGAACAGCGATATGCTGCGGCTAAATTTGACCAAGTTCTTTCCACCATTCCCGTCAAAATATGGGAAAAAGCAGAGCCGGGGCTCTATCCAGAAAAACCAAAAGTTCCTGTCTATATGCTTTTGGCGGCTCTTATAGGCATCGTCGTGGGCGTCGGACTGGCCTTCTTTATCGAGTATCTAGATACTTCTGTGAAGACGATCGAAGACATCGAAAAATACCTGTCCCTCACCGTGCTCGCAGTTGTTCCTAGAGATATCGCCGTCCTGATTAAACAGAAACGCGACTCAGCCGACGCTGAAGTTTATCGCATTCTCAAGGCGAACATCGAATTCAATCAGGCTGACCGGGAGGCCAATAGCTATACCCTAGTTTCCGGTGGTCCTGGTGAAGGCAAGAGCACCACGCTGAACAACCTTGCCTACACCTACGCCAAATCAGGCGCACGGGTCCTCGTCGTGGACGCCGACTTGCGCCGCCCCTCACAGCATCGCTTTTTCGACATAGATAACAGCGTCGGCCTTGCGGATTACATCCAGCACAAGGCGGAGCTCGAAGCGATCATCAAGCCGACAAAGCTTGAAAACCTCAGTTTCATCCCGAGCGGCAAGCTACCGCAGGATGACGCGGGAATTCTCAACAGCCCGCGGATGGGTTCCCTCATTTCGCAACTCAAAAAGCAATACGACATCGTCTTCCTCGACTCACCGCCTATTCTCGGCGTGTCCGACGCCAGTATGCTGGTTTCGGAAGTGGACAACACCATCATGGTTGTCCAGCACAGGCGCTTCCCACGCGGGATGCTGCAAAGGGTGAAGCAAACCGTTACGCATGTCGGAGGGAACCTCATCGGTGTGGTCCTCAACAATGTGGATACAAGGCAGGACGACTCGTATTCTTATTACTCGAACTACAACGACTATTACGCTCCGCATAAAGATCAGGGCGCTGCCGAGAAAAAAACAAAAGCGACAGCAAACGCACTCAATGACGAAGGCGAAAAATACTAAACCATGAAATACCTCATCTATTGTTTTGCCGCATTTCTTGTTTCAATAGCTACGCTCCGTGCGGACTCACCGCTTCGGGACGGCGACACTTTCGAAATGGTTGTCGGTGGCGCTCCCCGTGAATTCACAGAAGAGTTTCGCCTGCAATACGCCGTTTCGGACGGCGTTGTTACAGTGCAATACATTGGCCGTGTCAAAGCCGCTGGCCTCACCCCGTCCCAACTTTCAGCCGCGATCGAAAAGCGTTTTAGGGACGAGAAAATATTCACCAACCCCACGGTCATGGTAAATCTCGTCGCAAACCAGCGACTCATCATTGTTGGTGGTGCTGTGCGCAATCCTGGTCGTCAGCCGTGGTCCACGGATATGACACTCAGCATCGCTTTGGCGTCCGCCTCTGGCCCTGGTGAATATGCGGACGATAAAGTGAAGATCGTTCGTGCTGGTAAAGCCGAGTTTTTCAGCCGCAAGGCCATCAAGAAAGACCCGGCGCTCGATCCGAAGGTCCTCCCCGGTGACTACATCGAAGTGCAGGGCGAGTTGTAAAACGCGCGCTATTCCTCCGCGATGAGATCGCGGTGCCGCCACAAATAGCCGAGACCGGAGTAAAGCGTCAGCGCTAGCGCCACGCCTGCGAGCGTCCATCCGCCGTAGCGCCACACCGGCCACCACCATTCTTTTGCGTGGAGATCGATGCCCGCGCGCTGAAACTCCATCAGCGCCAGCAGCAGCAGAAAATAGCTAACCGTCACCATCTGCCATGCCGTCTTGTGCTTCCCAATTTTCTCCGCAGGCAGGACAATCCCCTTGCTCGTCGCTACGAGGCGCAAGCCTGTGATGAGAAACTCCCGGCTGATAATGCAAATCACCACCCACGCCGGAATCGCCTTCAGCGGCACCAGCGTGATGAATCCCGCCGCCATCATCACCTTGTCCGCCAGCGGATCCATCAGCTTGCCGAAATTGGTCTCCAGACCTCGTCGCCGAGCGATCTCTCCATCGAGAAAATCCGTCACCACCGCCGCGAGGAAGAGCACCAGCGCCGCCGTGTAAGCAAAATTCCAACCCTCCGCCCGTCCCGGCGCGTGTAACACATCATACTCTTCGCCGCCGGCCATGCAGCCCACGAAAATTCCCGTCATCACAAAGCGCGAAACTGTCAGCTTGTTTGGTAAATTCATCGGTGGCACGCGACATCAATCACGAATCGCCGCAAACTAGAACCACGGAATTGAAAGATTATCGCAGCCGGTTCCGCTCCCGCACCACACGCTTGCCAAGGAAACCCGCCTGACACAGTCTCACGACCCTTTCCAAGATCCGGGCGGCACGGGGTTGTCGCAAATTTTAAAACTCAAACACCAAAACAACACCACTATGAGCACTTGTGACATCGGCCTGATTGGCCTCGCCGTGATGGGCGAAAACCTCGTCCTGAACATGGAATCGCGCGGCTTTCACGTCGCCGTTTTCAACCGCACCACGAGCGTCGTTGACGCGTTTGAAGCCGGGCGCGGAAAAGGAAAAAACTTTGTTTTCGCGAAGACACTCAAAGATTTCGTCGGCGCACTCAAACGCCCGCGCCGCGCACAGATCATGGTGAAAGCAGGCGCGCCCGTGGATGCGGTCATCGATCAACTCGTCCCGCTGCTCGAGCCCGGCGACGTCATCATTGACGGCGGCAATTCGCTCTGGACCGACACGCAGCGCCGCGAAAAAGCGCTCAAGGAAAAGGGCATCCATTTCTTCGGTGTCGGAGTTTCCGGTGGCGAAGAGGGCGCACTCAAAGGACCGAGCATTATGCCTGGCGGCTCGAAGGAAGGCTGGGCGTCGCTCGCGCCGATTTACACAAAGATCGCCGCAGTCGCCGAGGGCGAGCCATGCTGCCGCCACATGGGGCCGGACGGTGCGGGCCACTACGTGAAGATGGCGCACAACGGAATCGAATACGGCGACATGCAGCTCATCTGCGAAGGCTACGCGATTTTGAAAGCCGCGCTGAATCCGAGCGCCGATGAGTTCGCGCAAATTTTCACCGACTGGAATAAAGGCGAACTCGACAGCTTCCTCATCGA
>JBEIQV010000014.1:0-24091 GCA_040376335.1 Verrucomicrobiia bacterium
ATTTAAGCAGACGCGTCGTCTTATTGATAGACGAGAAGGGTGGTATCTTAGTCAAAGTTTCTTTTTCCGGTGAAATAAGGCGCTGGGGCAGCGGCGCTCTCCCCGCCGCTCATTGAGTGGGCACATGGTCTGCTTAGAGCCAATGAACAATGGGGTTCATTACTCTAGTCAAAACCAGACGCCAAGTAGCAGGCGTGCAAGCGGAGCGTCGCGAGGCGCGCACGACCCTGTTTGGAACACGTGCGCGCCGCATCGTGCTGGCCACAGGTTTTCTGCTCGGCCTTGCGCCGAATCTTTATCCCGCCTCCCGGACGTGGGATGGCGGTGGCAGCGATTCCAACATCACTACGGGGCTGAACTGGGTGGGCGATACCGCCCCTGGGAGTGGAGACAGTTTATACTTCGCGGGCTCGCTCCGCCTCACTCCGCTACTCAACAGCAACCTCTCCGTCAACCGATTGACTTTCAACAGTGGCGCAGGCGCGTTCGTATTGGGCGGGACTGGAATTTACACTATCAATAGGAACGGAATTACCAATAGCAGCACGAACACACAGACCATCGGGAATGCAATCGCGCTGAGTCGCAATCAGTCTTGGAAAGCGACGAGCGGAGACTTGGTCATCACAGGTGCCGTCAATACTTCTGGCAGGAGGATCACTTTCAACGGCGGAAAAAACTCCACGCTCACAAACGTGGTTTCGGGCTCCGGCAGCATCACGCAAAGCGGTGTCGGCGCACTCACGCTCAGCGGCAGCAACACCTACAGTGGAGCCACCTCGCTGAGCGCCGGGACACTTATCATCGGCAGCAACACCGCGCTGGGCACAGGGGCTTTGACCATCTCCGCCGGAACGCTCGCCACCAATGGCACGGCGCGCACTTTGACAAACACGAGCACCGTCAACGGGAGCTTCACATTCAACAGCCCGTCCGACCTCACGCTTTCCGGCACAGCGGCACTCGGGAACAACATCACAGTCACCGTCAGCGGAGTGGGCGCACTGACCTTCGGCGGAGTCGTCAGTGGCAGCACGCGCATCCTTACGAAGGCGGGCTCGGGCACGCTCACGCTCAATGTCGCAAATACCTACAGCGGTGGCACCGTGGTGAATGCTGGTTCGCTCGTCATCGGGCATGCGCTGGCACTCGGAACTGGCACCGCCAGCTTCGGCACGGCGACGGTCAGCGCAACTGGTAGCGCGAAGTTTATAGCCAACGCCTTGCAGCTCACGGGGAACACCACGTTTGGCGGCTCAACGGACATGACGTTCAACACCGGGACGACCCTCACAGGCTCGCGGACGGTGACCGTGAACAACGCAAACGTGACCCTCAACGGCATCGTCAGCGGGACCGGTTTCGCGCTCAGTAAATCCGGCACGGGCACGCTCACACTCGGCGGCACTTCATCCAATACATTCAGCGGCGGAGCCAATGTGAACGACGGCGTTCTGCTGCTTTTCAAAAGCGCGAACATCAACGCCTTTTCCGGCTCACTCGTCATCGGCGATGGAAGTGGCGCATCACGCTCGGCCATTGCGCGGCTGAATCAAATCAATCAAATCCCCGACGCGAGCGGCGTGACGCTCGCCAGCGATGGGATGCTCGACCTGCAAACATTCACGGACACCGTCGCCAGCATCACCGCCAACGGCGGCGTCATCACCAGCACGGGAGCCGGACGCCTCGACCTCGGCGGCAACATCACCGTGAACGGAACGGGCTCACTGGCCACTTTGATCGAAGCAGCGCTAGGGCTGAATGCGTCGCGCACCTTTCTCGTGAACGACAACTCCGTTTTGGGCGATGCAGACCTCACTATCTCGGGTTTCATTTCCAACGGCAGCGCAGCGAGTGGACTCACCAAATCCGGCCTCGGCACGCTCCTGCTCAGCGGAGCAAACACCTTCAGCGGCGGCACCACACTTCTCAACGGCACCGTGCTCATGGATTCGTCGAGCACCGGCTCCATCACCAACGGGCCACTGGGCACAGGCACCGTCCTGCTCGGCGACACCACCGGCAGCAACAGCGCAGCTTTGCTCTTCTCGACCACAGGCGGACGCAGCATTTCAAATCCCATCCCCGTGCGCGCAGGCAGCAGCGGCACCCGCACCATTGGCGCGATGAACACATCGGGCGTGAGCACATACAGCTCCGCCATCACACTGAATGCCTCGGCACTGCTCAGCGCGGCGTCAGGTGGTCAGGTGAGTTTCACCGGCGTGTTGTCCGGCGTCGGCGGAGTCACGAAAACAGGCGCGGGCAGTGTGTATTTCACGAACACAAATACCCTCAGCGGCGCGTTGGTCGTGCAATCTGGCATCCTCAATCTCTCCGGTGCGAACGGAAAGCTCTCCGCAGTTCCATCCATCACGATTAATGCGGGTGCGAACCTCACGCTCGACAACACGGCAGGCGAAAATTTCACGCGCATCCCGACCGGCGCGCCCATCACACTGAACGGTGGCGAACTCAAATTTATTTCGAGCACGAACAACTCCAGCCAGCAAGCGGGTGCCCTGAATGCAAGCGGCGGAAATTCGCTGGTGACGGTCGTCCACAACGGCACACCCGTGCAAAGCACATCGCTCACTTTCGGCTCACTCGGAACTATTGCACCCGGCGCGAGTGTCAATTTCACCGGAACCGGCGGCGCGCTCGGCTCGGGACTTTTCGGGCCGCACATTTTCATCACTGGTCAGGCGAATGGTGCATTGGGCTCGTGGGCGCGCGTCGGCTCCGACTTCGCTGAATACGGCGCGGATGGTGTCCGTGCCTTCAGTAATTATTACTCGGGAAGCGACGGCATCAACGTCAACGACTCCACCAAATCTGTCCTGCTCGACAACCTTTCTCCGCTCAGCGCCTACACGCTCACCAACGCAGGCACGACGACCGACGGCAGCTTGAAAGTCACGAATCTCGCGCTCGTGGATCTCGGCTCCAGCCCGACGCGCACGCTGAATTTGCTCAACGGTGGACTCATCAAAGACGGCGCTGCGGACACGCTGTTCTCCGGCTCTGGAAGACTGACTGTCGGCGGCACTGCGGCAGCAACTTTGAACATCAGCGTCGAAGCCGCGCGAACGCTCACGATTGCAACGCCCATAATCAACAACGCCGGCACCAACGGGATCTACGGCGACGCGGGCGACGGTGTGGTTTCGCTGCTGAAAGCCGATAGCGGTCTGCTCGTTCTCTCCGCGACAAACACGTTCACAGGTGACAGCTACCTCACGAACGGCATTCTTTCTGTCGGAGCAGATGACAATCTCGGAGCGACGACCAACTCCGTGCAATTCGCAGGTGGAACTCTGCAAGTGACCTCCTCTTTCGCAACCGCAGCAGGGCGTCGCCTGCTCATCACGGCATCGAACAACGGCACGCTGAAAATCGGCGCGGGCCTTTCGCTCACCATCGGCGGCGCTACAGACCGGCTCGCCACCAGCAACTCCAGCGGACTACTCACCAAGACGGACGCAGGTGATTTGATCCTCAGCAACTCAAACCCAAACTTCACCGGATTGCTCAACATCTCCGGCGGGAACGTCGAACTACAAAACGCCACTTCGCTGGGCAGCAACACCACCATCACACTCGCAGGCGGATCGCTTAGTCTCCGTTCCGACACCACCGCTTCATTCGCAAATCAGATCATCGCGACGACCGACGCCACAATCAGCGCGTTGCGTCTCACAGGCACATCGCCCGCAGTGATCCTGACAATTGGGAACATCACCATCGGCGCACAGACGATGAATTTATCCGCAACAAACGGAGCGGATCTCGCACTCGGCACAGTCACACTCACTGGCGCTCCCACGTTCAACACCTCCGCAGGAAACACAACCGTCGGCGCGATTTCCAGCAGCTTCGGTTTCACAAAAACTGGCGGCGGCACATTGGTCATCAACGGCGCCAGCAACTACAGCGGGAGCACGCTCGTGCAAAACGGCACGCTCGCACTTGGAGATGCTGCGGGTGTCTCCGTGACCTCCGCGCTGAACATTTCCGCAGGCGCAACTTTCGACCTCCGCAATCTCACTGCGGTCATCGGCTCCCTCACCGGCGCTGGCGACGTGACACTTGGTTCCGGCAATCTGGATGTCGGCATCAACAACGGAACCACTACATTCACCGGCACGATCACGGGCAGTGGCGGCTTCACAAAATCGGGCACAGGGACGATGACGCTGGGCCACGCCAATTCCTACACGGGCGCGACCGCAATCAATAACGGTGCACTGCTCACCAGTATCGCGGATGCACTTCCGTCATTGACCGCATTGACGCTCGGCGCAAGCGGCACGCTGGATTTATCAGGCACAAATTAAACGGTCGGTTCCATCGCCGGTTCGGGTAATATTTTGCTCGGCGGGGCAACACTCTCATTTGGAGGAAACGGAATTTTCACCAGCTATGCCGGCACTATCACGGGCACAGGAAATGTGACTAAAACGGGAGCCGGAACATTCACCGTTTCCGGTATCAGCGACTACATCGGCCAAACGAACCTCACCGGCGGAACACTCGCGCTCGGTGCCGCAAACGTCCTGCCCTCAACCACCGCCGTGAGTTTGTCAGTCGGGACAACTTTCAATCTCGCAGGCTTCGCTCAAACCATCGGCTCACTGCAAGGGTCGGGCGCGCTCTCGCTCGGTGCGGCGACTTTCACCATCGGAACCAACGATGCCGATACGACTTTCTCCGGCGCAATCACCGGCAACGGAAACATTATTAAAACCGGCAACGGCGTGCAGACACTCAGTGGGACAAACAGCTTTTCCGGTGGCGTCACGATTCTTGGCGGCGCGCTTTCCGTGAATAATGAATCGCGTCTCGGCACCAACACCACCGTCATTCTCAACGGCGGCGCACTTGCTGCAAATGCAGACCTCACGCTCACAAAAGGCCTCAGCCTCGGCGTGGATGGAGGCACGCTGGATACCACGACCAGCAATGTCACTTTCTCCGGCTCACTCAGCGGCTCTGCGACGACGCTCACCAAAGCCGGAACCGGCACGCTCACCATCACAACGACAGACGCCGCATTCTCCAGCGAGTTGAGCATTGATGAAGGCCGCGTCGTTGTGAATGGCGCGCTCACCTCCATGCCCGTCACCGTCAACGACGGCGGCACGCTCAGAGGCACAGGAACCGTCGGAGTTACGAGTGTTCTCGACGGCGGCACCATTGCGCCCGGCGCTGGAATTGGCCGCATCAACACAGCCGCACTCACCATGTCCGTCGGCTCCGCACTTTCCATCGAACTCGGCGGAACCGTCGCGGGCACCAGCTACGATCAAGTTTCCACCGCTGGCGCACTCACACTCGGCGGCGTGCCTTCCATCACACTTGCAAACGGCTTTTTCCCCATCGTAGGCAACCGCTTCTTCGTCATGCTCAACGACGCGAACGACAACATCAGCGGCACGTTCGATTCGCTGGCGGAAGGCTCCACATTTAGCGCGAGCGGCATCACCTACGCCGTCAGCTACGTCGCGAATGGCGACGGCGGCTCCCGGAGCAACGACGTTTCATTCACCGTCACCGCAGTCCCGGAACCCGCCGCAAGCCTCCAAATACTCGCAGGCTTATCGCTCGTGCTCGCGCTGGGTCGCCGCCGCCATCTGCCAAACCGCGCGGCCTGACGCACAAAACACTTCCCGCGCGCAACGATGCAGATTACGAGCATCGCCTGTATGGAGGAGAAAATTCACGAACTCCGCCTCGCCGCGCACGCCACCGCGTTGCGTGGTTGTAGCATGTTCGCCGATGTTCCGGCGGATGATCTCAAAAAGATCGCCCGGATCGCGCTGCCACGCCGGACCGAGCGCGGTGAATATCTTTTCCGTGAAGGCGATCCGGCGCGTGGTTTTTTCATCGTCCGAAAAGGTGCAGTGAGCATTCATCGCATCGGCGCCGATGGTGCAGAGAAAGTGATCCATGTTTTCCGGCAGGGAACCTCCTTTGCCGAAGGCACGCTCGGAAACGAAGCCAACTACCCGGCAGGTGCACGCGCTGTCGAGGAAAGCGAATTGCTTTTCATACCCCGCACCGAATTTCTCGCACTGCTCCGCGCTGATGCGGACATCGCGTTGCGAATCATCGGTTCCATGAGCCAGCATCTGCGCCTGCTGGTGAACGCACTCGAAGATTTGCAGGGCAAGGATGTCGAAACCCGACTGATGAACTGGCTGCTCAAACGCTGCCCGCATCCTCTCGCGACTTCGCCGGTTGAAATTGCACTCGATGTCACAAAATCTGTGCTTGCCGCCGAATTGAGCACGCGCAACGAAACCCTCTCCCGAGCACTCGCCAAGCTACGCGACATCGGCCAGATCGAAGTGGAAGGAAAAGTCATCCGCATTCTCTCCCCGCAAAAACTCGACTCCCAATTCCGCATCAATCTCGGCGAGGACGTCTAGCCGTTCCTCTGCATCGCGTAAATATGACGCGTGTGCCAATACGCGGGCCGCTTTTGACAAAATCCGGGAGGCTCATGCGTAAAAGCGCCCGCCATGTTGCGACGCATGAACCAATCGCTTCATTCCCTGCGCCGTTTATGGCTCGTGCTTCCAGTCGCGGCTGTCACCACATTCGGGCCGCGTGTGCTTCTGGGGGCAGGAGCGGACAAGGTGGATTTTAATCAGCAAATCCGCCCGATTCTTTCGGACAATTGTTTCGCCTGCCACGGGCTCGACCCAAAGAACCGCAAGGCGAAGCTCCGTTTGGATACGCCAGAAGATGCTTTCAAAAAAAACGATGAAGGTATTGCGGCGATTGTGCCCGGCGATCTCGCCAAGAGTGAAGCATGGGCGCGCATCATCACCGACGATGAGGAAGAAGTGATGCCGCCGCCGAAATCGCACAAGCAGCCGCTGAAGGCCGAACAAAAAGCCCTGCTCAAACGCTGGATCGAAGAAGGCGCAAAATACCAGCGGCACTGGGCCTTTGAGCCGCAGGTGAAAGCAGCGGTGCCGGAAGTCAAAAACCCGAAGACAGAAGCACGAAATCCCATTGATGCGTTCGTCCGCGCCAAGCTCGAACGCGAGGGACTAGCCTGGCAGCCGGAGGCGGATCGCGGGACACTCATTCGCCGCGCGAGCTTCGCGCTCACTGGTCTGCCACCGTCGCCGCAGGAAGTCGCGCAATTCACTGCGGACCAATCGGCGGATGCCTACGAGAAAATGGTGGATCGCTATCTCGCGTCGCCGCGCTTCGGCGAGGAAATGGCGCGGCACTGGCTCGACGTCGCGCGCTACGCCGACACACACGGTCTGCACTTCGACAACGAACGACAGATGTGGGCGTATCGCGACTGGGTCATCAAAGCGTTCAACACGAATCAGCATTTCGACGACTTCACACGCGATCAACTCGCTGGCGATCTGCGGGAATGCCCGACTCAAGACCAACTCGTCGCCACAGGATTCAACCGCTGCAACGTGACCACGAGCGAAGGCGGTTCGATTGATGAAGAGTTCATCTTCCGCTACGCCGTGGATCGCACGACGACGGTCATCGGCGCGTGGATGGGCCTCACGGGCGGTTGCTCAGTGTGCCACGATCACAAATTCGACCCGCTGCCGATGAAGGACTTCTATTCACTCTACTCCTTCTTCCAGTCGGGTGCCGATCCGGTCATGGACGGCAACGCGCTTCTCACGAAACCGGTGCTGAAAATCACCACGCCACAGCAACAGGCGAAGCTCAAGGAGTTCACAGACAAGCTCGGCGCGATACAAAAGCAGATAGACGAAAAGGCCGCCGCACTTCCCTACACCGATCCCGCCACGGTGCAGCCGCCACAGCCGGTGGAGGAAAAGGAGACTGTGTGGGTGGATGATGATTTTCCCGCCGGTGCGAAAATGAAAACCGCCACGGGCAATCTGCCGCTGAATTGGGTGACGGCGGAAAACGGTCAGGTCGCGAAGGGGAAACGAGCCATCAAGCGCACTGAAAAAGGACTCGGTCAGGACTTCTATCAGGATGGTGCAGCTCCGCTGGCCGTGCCTGTGGATGCGCGGATTTTCTTTTACGTGTATCTCGATCCTACTGATCCGCCGCAGGAGATCATGATCCAGTTTCACAATGGCGAATGGAAGCATCGCGCATTGTGGGGCAATCCCGACCTTATCGCGTTCGGCACGCCCGGCACGACGGAGCGCTTCGTGGCTGGCCCGTTGCCGGACACGAGCAAGTGGGTGCGGCTGGAAGTCGAGGCGGAGAAAATCGGGTTGAAAGCGGGTGACCGCATCACGGGCATTGCCTTCACACTCTTCGGAGGCACGGCGTATTTCGATCAGATGGGCGTGAATGGACGCAGCGACCCAGCAGCCGATCCGACTCTATCGTTTCTCGCATGGCAGAAACAATCCGTGGGCAAAGATACTCAGGGCGCACCGCCGGAGATCAATCAGTTGCTGAAGGAAGGTCCCGACAAAGCGCGCACTGCTGCGCAGGAAAAAACATTGCGCACCTATTACCTGCAAAATGTCTGTGTGCACACGCGCTCAGGACTGGAGCCGCTGGTCTGCGAACGCGACGAACTGAAAAAGGAACGTGATAAATTTGAAGCGAGCACACCGTCCACTTTCATCTGGCGCGATTTGGAAAAGCCGCGCGAAAGCTTCGTGATGGTGCGCGGGCAATACGACAAGCCCGGCGACAAAGTGGAACCCAACACGCCTGCAATCTTTCCTCCTTTGAAAAAAGCTGATGCGAACGCACGGGCGACGCGCCTCGATCTCGCGAACTGGCTGCTCAGCGCGGAACACCCGCTCACGGCTCGCGTGACTGTGAATCGTTTCTGGCAGCAGTTCTTCGGCACCGGCCTCGTGAAAACGAGCGGCGACTTTGGCACGCAGGGCGAAATACCGACGCACCCGGAGTTGCTCGACTGGCTCGCGGTGACTTTCCGCGAATCGTGCTGGGATGTGAAGGCGCTCGTGCGGATGTGTGTGACCTCGGCGACATTCCGCCAGTCCACGCAGGCCCCGGCGGATCATTGGAAATGCGATCCTGAAAACCGTTTTCTCGGTCGCGGCCCGCGCGTGCGGCTCGATGCGGAGCAAATCCGCGACAACGCACTCGCCGTCAGCGGCCTCATCAATTTGGAAATCGGCGGCAAAGGCGTGCGCCCGTATCAGCCGCCAAACATATGGGAGCCAGTCGGCTTCCTCGGCTCGAACACGCGCATCTACAAAGCCGACAAAGGCAGCGCGCTCTACCGGCGTAGCATTTACACCTTCCTGAAACGCTCCGCGCCACCGCCATACATGGCAAATTTCGACGCGCCGAATCGCGAAAACCAATGTGCGCACCGTGAACGCAGCAACACACCGTTACAGGCACTGCAATTGATGAACGACGTGCAGCACATCGAAGCCGCCCGCGCACTCGGCGAAAGGATGATGTCCACCGGCGGAGCGACGCCCCAGGAGCGCGTGCAGTTCGCCTTCCGCAGCGTGCTGGCGCGCGACGCGAATGCCGACGAGATGAAGACTGTGCTCGCAGAACTCAACGCGCACAGGGCGCTGTTCAAGCAGGACGAAGAGAGCGCGAAAAAGACCATCGCGCACGGCGAATCCAAGCCGGACTGCAACCTGCCCGCCGTCGAACTCGCGAGCTACACGATGCTCGCAAACATGATCCTGAACCTCGACGAAACCATCAACCGCAACTGACACCATGGACCCGCTCTTCACCGCACAACTCCAGCAAACCCGCCGCCAGTTCTTCGGCCACACCGGCCTCCGTCTCGGCGGAATCGCCCTCGCCACCATGCTCGGCGAAAACATGACAGCGTCCGCAGCGCCCGCCGCATCCGGGCGCGTGCATCCGCCGCTGCCCGGCGTGCCGCATTTTCCGCCGAAGGCAAAATCCATCATCTACCTTAACATGAATGGTGGGCCGTCCCAGCTCGATACGTGGGACTACAAGCCGCAACTCCAAGAGCACTTCAATAAGGACCTGCCCGACTCCATCCGCATGGGCCAGCGCATCACCACGATGACGAGCAAGCAGGCGCGCCTGCCGGTAGCGCCGACAAAATTCAAATTCGAGCAATGCGGAAAATGCGGCACGTGGGCGAACACCGAGCTGATGCCGTTCACCTCGAAAATGGTGGACGATCTCGCGATCATCAAGACCGTCCACACCAACGCAATCAACCACGACCCCGCCTGCACATTCATCATGACCGGGCGCGAGATTCCCGGCTTTGCGAGCATCGGATCGTGGCTGGCCTACGGTCTCGGCAGCGAGAACAACGACCTACCCGCGTTCGTCGTGCTCACTCCGCAATTTCCACACAACAGCAATGGTCAGGCGCTCTTCTCGCGCATGTGGGGCAGCGGCTTTCTGCCGTCGAAATACTCAGGCGTCACGCTGCGCAACGCAGGCGACCCCGTGCTTTATCTGCAGAATCCCGACGGAATCAGCACACAGCAGCGCCGCACTATGCTCGATGCCCTCAATGAACTGAACCAGCGTCGCGCGCGGCTGATCGGCGACCCCGAAATCGAGACGCGCATTTCGAAATATGAAATGGCGTTCCGAATGCAGCGTAGCGTGCCGGATCTCTCCGACATTTCCTCGGAGCCGCAAAGCGTCCTCGATCTCTACGGCCCCGATGTGACGAAGAACGGCTCCTTCGCCAACAGCGCATTGCTCGCCCGCCGGCTCGTCGAGCGCGGCGTGCGCGCCGTGCAACTCCTCCATCGGGGCTGGGATCAGCACAACGACCTACCACGCCAGCTCACCAACCAGTGCCGCGACACCGATCAGGGCACCGCTGCGCTCATTCAGGATTTAAAAAACCACGGCCTGCTCGATTCGACGCTCGTCGTGTGGGGCGGTGAATTTGGCCGCACCGTTTACTCGCAGGGCAAATTGACCAAGGAAGACTACGGACGCGATCACCATCCGCGCTGCTTCAGCATGTGGATGGCCGGCGGGGGCATCAAAGGCGGCCAGGTCTTCGGCGAGACGGACGACTTCAGCTACAACATCGTGCAAGCTCCCGTTCACCTGAACGAACTCAACGCCACCATCCTCCGCCTCATGGGCATTGATAACGAACAGCTCACCTACAAATTCGCCGGCCTCAACGCCCGCCTCACCGGCGTCGAAGGCGCAAAGCCCGTGAAAGGCTTGATGCTATAAGCGCGGCGCACACACCGAATTCAACTCTAATCGCCATGACCAATCTCACCAAACTCTGGACCAACACCGCACAACCTGCAGACGCGCTCCGCTACGGTGCGGGACGGCATCCGGGGCATCCCGGCCACAGCGCGAATACGCGCAAGCCGATCACCGTCTGGAACATCACGCGCTCCTGCAATCTGCGCTGCGTGCATTGCTACTCGGATTCGGCGGCCATGAATTATCCCGGCGAGTTGACGTGGCCGCAGATGGAGGCGGTGATTGAGGATCTCGCCGCGTATCAAGTCCCCTCGCTGCTTCTTTCAGGTGGCGAGCCACTCATTCATCCGCGCTTTTTCGACATCGTGCAAAAAGCATCCGCTGCCGGATTGAAGCTCACCATTTCCACAAATGGCACGCTCATCACGCCGGAAAAGGCGGCGCTGCTCAAAGCAGCGAACGTGGCCTACGTGGGCATTTCGCTGGATGGCATCGGCAAAATCCACGACGAGTTCCGCCGCAAGGAGGGTGCGTTCGATGCCGCTGTGCGCGGCTTTCGCAACTGCCATGATGTGGGGCAGAAAACCGGCCTGCGCCTCACGCTCACGCGCCACAACGTGCAAAACATCGAGCAGATTCTCGACTTCATCGAGCAGGAGGAAATTCAGCGCGTGTGCTTTTATCATCTCGTGCCTGCGGGGCGCGGCAGCAGTCTGCAAGTGCTCACACCCGAGGAGTCGCGTTACGCGCTCGATACGCTGCTAGCTCGCGTGGAAGCGTGGCACCGGCAGGGCGTGACTCGCGAGCTGCTCACCGTCGCACAGCCTGCGGACGGTGCGTATTTGCTGCTGCGTATGGAGCAGGAAAACCACCCGAATCTCGATGAAGCGCGGCGTCTGCTTTCGTGGAACGGCGGCGGCGCAAACAGCAGCGGACGCGGCATCGCCAACATAGACACGCAGGGCAACGTGCATCCCGATCAATTCTGGCAGGACATCATGCTCGGCAACGTGAAGCAGCAGCCTTTCTCCCAAATCTGGGAGGGCCAGAACGCAAACTCCGCAGAAACGCTCCGAAGCATCCGCTCCATCGGCACGCTCAGCCAAAGCGAGCGTCAGTCCCGCATGGTCGGCCCCTGCGCGAGCTGCCGCTGGTTCGGCATCTGCGGCGGTGGCTTTCGCACCCGCGCCGCATATTCCGAAAACGGTGGTCTATGGGGCTCCGATCCCGGCTGCTACTTGTCGGATCCCGAACGCAGTAATCTCGAACTGGCGACGAACTGACCGGGAGAAGAGAGGGCGGAAAATCGCCACCAGTGAGAAATCGCGTGCGAGCTTGATCTGCGTCAAGGCCAAGACAGGACGGAGGCGCGATAAGCAGGGGCATGAAACGCATACGCTTCTCACCCACCATCCTCGCAGCAACAGTCTGCTTCGCCTCCACATCGTTCCTTTTCTCCGCAGAGCCTCCTGTTGCTTCTGCGGGCGCACTGCCCGGCCCCGCAGCGAAGGGCACTGACCCGGAAATCATCGGGTAGGAAAAAGCCGTGCTCACTGCTGCCCCGAATGTTCCGCCGCCCATCAAGCGCAAGCACGCGACGAAGGTCGTTGTGAATCTCGAAGTGCGTGAAGTGGTGAAGCGCATGGCGGATGGCGTGGAGTATTTATTTTGGACGTTTGGCGGAGAGGTGCCCGGACTTTTCATCCGCGTTCGCGAGGGGGACTTGGTGGAGTTTCACCTCGGAAATCATCCGAGTTCAAAAATGCCGCACAACATTGACCTCCATGCGGTGACTGGCCCGGGCGGCGGCGCGGCATCGTCATTCACGGCACCGGGTCACGAATCGCAGTTTTCGTTCAAGGCGATCAATCCCGGCCTTTATGTGTATCACTGCGCGACCGCGCCAGTGGGGATGCACGTGGCAAACGGAATGTATGGTCTCATCCTCGTGGAGCCCAAGGAAGGATTTCCACCGGTGGACAAGGAATACTATGTGATGCAGAGCGACTTTTACACGAAGGGCAAATTCGGCGAGGAGGGCTTGCAGCCCTTCGATCAAGAAAAAGCCGTGGACGAAAAACCGAGCTACGTGGTTTTTAACGGCTCCGTAGGCTCGCTCGTGGGTGACAAGGCGCTGAAAGCCAAAGTAGGCGAGCGCGTGCGGCTCTTCGTCGGCAACGGCGGGCCGAATCTCACATCGTCATTCCACGTCATCGGCGAGATTTTTGACAAGGTGTATGCGGAGGGCGGCATCAAGGTTTCACAAGAACAAGTGCAGACGACCATCGTGCCAGCGGGCGGCTCGGCGATTGTGGATTTCCGGGTGGATGTGCCCGGCACGTTCATCCTCGTGGATCACGCGCTCTTCCGCGCATTCAACAAAGGCGCGCTCGGAATGTTGAAGGTCGAGGGGCCAGCGAACCTGCTCATTTATTCCGGCAAGGAAGTGGACGCGACCTACCTCGGCGACTCGGCATTTGCCGGCGCGCAAGCGAAGGTGACAGAACTCGAATCGCAGATGAAAAAAGCCATCGCCGCCGACCCGAAGATCGCCGCGATGGGCAAGGAAATCATCATAGAGAAAGGCAAACGCATCTATTCGCAGGCATGCTTTGCGTGCCATCAAGCGGAAGGCCAGGGGCTGCCGGGTGTGTTCCCGCCGCTCGCGAAGTCGGACTTCCTCATGGCGGATAAAGCGCGCGCCATTCGCGGAATTATCAAAGGCCAAACCGGCGAGATGACGGTGAACGGTGTGAAATACAACGGCGTGATGCCGCCCGTGATGCTGAACGACGAACAAATCGCACAGGTCGTCACCTACGTGATGAACGCATGGGGCAACAAAGGCGACATCATCACCGTGGAGGAAGTGAAGAAAATCCACGCTGAATCCGCGAATCAGTAACCGATGCGAATTCGTCGCTCCATTTTCGCAGCGCTCGTCGCCATGTGCTCTATCGCACATGGCGGCGAGCCCGAAATGGCGACCGTGCCTGATGGAAAATACGTGCCGCTTTTTCGTAGGGAAAAGGATGCGAAGGAGATCGCAGTTCCCGCGTTTCAGTTGGATGTGCGTCCGGTGACAAACGGGGAGTTTCTCATCTTCGTTCGCGAAAATCCAAAGTGGCAGCGCTCGCAAGTGAAGCGGCTCTTCGCCGATGAACGCTATCTCGCACATTGGGGTGGCGATCTGGATCTCGGCAAAGCGGATGGCGCACAGCCCGTGACAAACGTGTCGTGGTTCGCTGCAAAATCCTACGCCGCGTGGCGGGGCAAGCGGTTGCCTACAACAGTCGAGTGGGAGTTTGCAGCGGGCGCGGGATTCACCATCACCGATGGCGCGAAAGACTCCGAATTTCAACAAGCCATCGCCCGCTGGTATGGCACGCCGTCGCCTGCCGTGCTGCCAGCTGCGGGAAGCGGACGGGCGAACATTTACGGCATCCGCGATCTGCACGGACTTGTGTGGGAATGGACAAGCGATTTTAACAGCGCCATCGTGACCGGCGACGCGCGTGGCGACACTGGAATCGAACGCCAGCTTTTCTGTGGTGCCGGCTCACTCGGCGCGAAGGACACGGCGACTTTCTCCGGCTTCATGCGCTTCGGAATGCGCAGCAGCCTCAAGGCAAGCTACACCGTCCACAATCTCGGCTTCCGCTGCGCCAACGACATTGCAAACGAAGCAACACAACCTTCCTCCAAAGCCACCACCCAAAAACAACCATGAAAAACACCACCACCAAGACCATTCGTTGCATCCAGACCCTCGCTGCGCTTACAGGCGCAGTATTTGCAGGCACGACTTCACAGCCCGAAGTGACACCCGCGCCCGCCAAGTCGCCGCTTTTTACGTTCGATGTGCAGGAGCGGCTGCGCTGGGAGATTCGCAATAACAATTTCGATTTCGATGACGGGATCAATTCAGCAACGGACGATAACTGGCTGCTCCAGCGCTTTCGTATCGGGCTGTTGGTCCAGCCGACATCCTGGTTGAAAATTTACGCCCAAGCGCAGGACTCGCGTGAAATCAACTCCGACAGGGCGGATTTTCCCGGCCTCGTCGGTGCCGAGGGCGACGACAGCTTTGATCTGCGCCAGGCCTACGTGGAATTCGGCAATGTGCGCGACTTCCCCCTCACATTGAAACTCGGCCGACAAATTCTCAGCTATGGCGACGAGCGTCTCGTCGGCTCCTTCGACTGGAACAACATCGGGCGCACATTTGATGCAGTGAAACTTCGGTGGGAGGAAAAACTGTGGTCGCTGGATGCATTCGCGGGAACAGTCGTCGTGCCCACGCGCGGGCAATATAACCAGTCGGACCTATTCAACGGCAACGAGACGGACAGAACGCAGATTTTAAGCGGACTCTACTTCAGCACCACGGCGCTGAATTTTCAGACAACAGACCTCTACGCGCTGCATCTCTACGAAAACTCCAATCCGCGCTACCAGCCGACGGCGACAGGCGATACGAGCTTCATCACGCTCGGTTTGCGGATGAAATCGAAACCCGGCTATTTCGCGCGGACGGCGCCTGTTTGCGATGGCAAGTCCATACCTCCTGCGCCTAAGCCGCTCGGCTTTGATTACGATGCCGAGTTCGCATTTCAAAAAGGCGAAGTGCGGGGGATGGACCTCACGGCTTTCGCCGCTCATGCGGGTGCCGGCTTTACTTTCGACACACCGTGGACACCCCGTCTCGGCGTGGCATACAACTACGGCAGCGGCGACAAAAACCCGCTCGATGGAGATATTGAAACCTTCCAGAATCTCTTCCCGACAAACCACAAATTTTACGGCCAGATGGATGTGTTCTCGTGGCAGAATATGCACGACCTCGAAGTGAGCGTGAAAGTGCAGCCAGTCAAAAGCGTGACCGCAAAATTGGAATATCACGCCTTCTGGCTCGCGAGCACCGACGACACTTGGTATCGCGCAAACGGTGTCGCAACCGTTCGTCCGCTCAGCCCTGCATCTCGCAGCGCGAGCAATTTTGCCGGCTCCGAGTTGGACGCAAACGTGCAGTGGAGCGCAACGAAGAACCTCATCATCGAAGCAGGCTACAGCCACTTCTTCGCCGGGAGCTATCTTGGTGACACCGGCATCAGCGACGACGCTGATTTCGGCTATGTGCAGGCCACGCTGACTTTTTAGCGGCGTCACCGACCGCATCGGCGCAAATATGAAACTGCTCCACGCACTCCTGCTTTTCGCGACAGCCGCACTGGCCGATGATTCGCAACGCGCCAGTGCGCTGCCGCCGTGCTGCCGCAAGGCGCTCGATGCGGGAAAAGCAACGGACAAGTCGCTCTATTTGCTCGATTCGAAATGGACCTCTGATGTCGGTAAGACCGTGCCGCTTTCCGTGCTGCGCGGTCGCCCGCAGGTCGTGGCGATGTTTTTTACACACTGCGAATACGCCTGCCCGATCCTCGTGAACGACATGAAGAAACTCGAAGCTGGGCTGCCCGCCGAAGTGCGTGCGAAGACGGACTTCCTGCTGGTGAGCTTCGACACAAAACGCGACACGCCCGAGGCGCTCGCCGCGTTTCGGAAAAAGGAAAAGCTGCCCGCCGCGACATGGACGCTCCTGCGCGGCGGTGCGGACGACGTGCGCGAACTCGCTGCGCTGCTCGGCATCAACTACACGCCGGATGCACGCGGACAGTTCGCTCACTCGAATCTCATCACTGTGCTCAACGCCGAGGGCGAGGTCGCCTTTCAGCAGCCCGGCCTGAACACCGACCCTGCCGCGCTCGTTAGCGCTGTGACAAAAGCCGTCGCTGGTGCAAAACGATGATCATGTCCGACGCTCCGGCCATCATCGTAACTCTCGACGTTCGCGAAGACATCCGCGAAGGGCGTGAGCCGTTTCGCAAGATTCTCGATGCCGCCGGGCGTCTGCGCGATGGCGAGCAACTCCGCATCATCGCGCCGTTCGAACCGCGGCCCTTGATCAATTTGCTGGCGACACAGGGCTTCACGGCAACGGTTACCCAGCGTGAGGATGCTTACGAGGTCACTTTCTCCGCACAGCCCAATACAGAACCGCTATGAACGAACGTCGTCCTCATTTTTTTGCACTCTGTCCGGCGGAGCCTTTCCGCATTTTCTTTCCGCTCGCGACGCTGCTTGGGATTTCAGGCGTTTCGTTGTGGCCGCTGTTCTTCGCCGGACTGCATAAATTCTACCCGGGCGTCATGCACTCGCGGCTGATGATTGAGGGTTTTCTGGCGGGGTTTGTGTTCGGTTTCCTCGGCACTGCGATGCCGCGATTACTTTCCGCCCCGCCGCTGCGTGCGTGGGAACTTTGGACGCTCGTTACGCTTCATCTCACCGCCTCAGGATTGCACATTGGTTTTCAGACAAATGCGGGCGACGCGGTGTTTGTCGCGCTGTTGCTGTTGTTCGGCGTGATGCTCATCCGTCGCGTGAAACGGCGGGCTGGACTGCCGCCGCCGGGCTTTGTGTTTGTGGCGCTCGGCTATTTGGCGGGGCTCATCGGCACGGTGCTGTGGCTTTGCGGAACGATTGGCTGGCTGCCCGGAAGTGTGATGCTGCTCGGCGGACTTTGGCTAAATCAGGCTTTCGCGCTGCTGCTCATCCTCGGTGTCGGCTCGTTTTTGATCCCGCGCTTTCTGGGGCTCCCGGATGTCATCCCGATGGCGGACGAACGCACTGCCTCGCCAGCGTGGCGAAGGCGTGCACTTTTTTCGCTCGTCCTCGGCGCTCTTTTTCTCGGCAGCTACTGGCTCGAAGCGGGATACGCGATGGGGACTCAGGCCGCCGTGCTAAGGGGCTGCGTGGCCATCGCATATTTCGCCGTGATGGTGCCCATCCATCGCACACCGGAACCGGGCAAGACCGTCCCTCTCGCGATGAATCTCTCGCTCGTCGCGCTGGTCGCCGGTCTTGTGTTTCCGCTATTTTGGCCGAGCCAGCGTGTCGCGGGACTGCACATCATATTCATCGGCGGTTTCAGCCTTGTCACATTCACCGTCGCAACGCGCGTCGTGCTCGGTCACTCGGGAAATGAACACCTCTTCCGCTCGCCGCTGCCATCCCTGCGCACTGTCACATTGCTCATCGTCGCCAGCGTAATCCTGCGCGCCGTGGCCGACTTTTTCGTGGAAAGCCGCGCCGGACTTTTAAACTGGGCCAGTTCACTCTGGATGCTCGCTGCGCTGGCGTGGTCCATTTTCATCCTGCCAAAAGTCCGCACGCCGGACTCCACCGAGGAAGGCACCTGCAAAGGCCGCTCGAAGCGCCTGAAACCCGCAGTAAACTAGCAGCCAAAGAAAGACCGCCCTTGCCAGCGTGCTTCGCTTGCGCTGAATTGCGCCCCCTTTTCCAAATATATGCTCAGCGCAGGTATCGTCGGTCTTCCAAACGTCGGCAAATCCACACTCTTCAACGCCGTCACACGCACCCGCAAGGCGCAGGCGGCGAACTATCCGTTCTGTACGATCGATCCGAACGTCGGCGTCGTCACCGTGCCCGATCCACGGCTCGAAGTGCTCAGCAAAATCAGCGGCAGCAAAAAGCTCGTGCCCGCCGCGATTGAATTCGTGGATATCGCGGGCCTCGTGAAAGGCGCGGCTTCCGGCGAAGGTCTCGGCAATCAGTTCCTCGGTGCCATCCGCGAGGTGAACGCCATCGTGCAGGTCGTCCGCTGCTTCGAGGATGCGGACATCCACCACGTCTCCGGCACCGTGGACCCCGTGCGTGACATCGAGGTCATCAATACCGAGTTGATTCTCGCCGATCTCGCTGCGGTGGAAAAAAGAAAGGATCGCCAGTCAAAGAGCGCACGCAGCGGCGACAAACTCGCCAAGGCCGAAGTCGCGCTGTGCGAAAAGCTGATGCCGCATTTGAACGCCGGAAAACCTGCGACGACGCTCGACCTTTCCGACGACGAGAAAAAACTGATGAAGGAATTTTTCCTCCTTTCTGGAAAACCCACCATCTTCGCGTGCAACGTCGCCGAGGCCGATCTCGGCGCACTGGCCGAGGGCAAAGACTGCGTGGCAAAGCCATTCGTCGAAGCCGTGCGCGCCTACGCAGCGGCGCATTTCGGCACGGAAGCCATCGTCATTTCCGCGCAAATCGAAAGCGAACTCAGTGAACTCAGCGACGCCGAAGCCGCCGAATATCTCACTGGAATCGGTGCAAAATCCAGCGGCGTCAGCGAACTCATCCGCGCCGTGTATCACCTGCTAGGCCTGCGCACCTACCTCACCACCGGCGAGCAGGAGACACGCGCCTGGACCATCCGCGCTGGCGACAAAGCGCCCGCCGCCGCTGGCGTCATCCACACCGATTTCGAGCGCGGCTTCATCGCGGCGGAAGTCATCCACTACGACGACCTCGTCGCGCTAGGCACGATGGGCAAAGGTCGCGAAACCGGCAAACTCCGCATCGAAGGCAAGGAATACGTGATGAAAGACGGCGACGTCGTAGAGTTCCGCTTCAACGTGTGATGCCGGATGAACCCCGACGACGCTCAACAGCCCGAGCCTGAGGCCGAATCGCCCGTCGAACATCCCGACCACGTCTGCCCCGTCTGCGGCGCAAAGTTGATCTCAGAAAAGTGCAAAGTCGTCTGCCGCAGCGAGCGCTGCCGCTACCGGATCATTTTCAACTGCGCAGAGTTTTAGCCGCGCATTTTCCAGAGACTACAATACTTCGCGCAGGAATGGTGCGGTGCGGCTTTGTTTGTTGCGGGCGACTTCTTCGGGGGTGCCGTGGGCGACGACTTCGCCGCCTGCGGCTCCGGCTTCGGGGCCGATGTCCACGAGGTAGTCGGCGTCGGCGATGAGCGAGAGATTGTGCTCGATGACGATGACGGTCGCACCTTCGTCCACGAGGCGGTGGAGCACTTTGAGAAGTTCGGCAACGTCGGCCATGTGCAGTCCGATGGTAGGCTCTTCCAAAAGATAGAGCGTGCTCTTTGGCTCGCGCTGGCGGCGGAGGCGGGAGTTCGCATCGCGGGCGACGCCCTGCACGAGTTCGGTGACTAGTTTCAGCCTTTGTGCCTCGCCGCCGCTTAGCGTGGGGCTGGGCTGGCCGAGGCGGAGGTAGCCGAGTCCGGTGTCGCAGAGCAGCGCGAGCGGGCGGTGGATTTTTGGCGCGGCTTTGAAAAAGTCCGCCGCTTCTGCGAGCGACATCTGCATCACGTCGCCGATGCTTTTTTCGTTATAGAGGACTTCGAGCGTGGCGGGGTTGAAGCGCTGTCCGTGGCAATCGAGACAAGGATGGTAGCTGGTCGGCAGGAAAGCCATCTCGGTGCGGATGACGCCCTGACCGCCGCACGTTTCGCAGCGTCCGCCCTCGGTGTTGAAAGAAAAGCGCGACGCGGTGAATCCGCGCATCCGTGAGAGCGGGAGTTGCGCGAAGAGCGCGCGGATTTCGTCGAAGACGCCGAGATATGTGGCGGGCGTGGAGCGCGATGTTTTGCCGATGGGCGATTGATCCACTTCGTGAACGGCCTCAATGAACTCCGCACCCAGCAGCTTTACGCTCTTGGTGGTTTTCTTTTTCAGCGCCGCCTCGACTGCGGGTTTGAGCACGCCGCGCATGAGCGTGCTTTTTCCGCTGCCGCTGATGCCGCTGAGCACGCTGAGCCGTCCGATGGGAAAACGCACCGTCACGTTTTTCAGATTGTTTGCACGAGCGCCGCGCACTTCGAGCCACTTCACATTTTGCAACGGGCGACGCTCGCCGCGTGTCGGGTGCTTGAGTGGGTGGCGAAAATATTCGCCAGTGAGGCTGCGTTTGTTTGCCGTGATTTGAACGAGTGAGCCGATGGCGACGACTTCGCCGCCGTGCGTTCCGGCGCGCGGACCGAGGTCAATGATGGTGTCGGCGCGGCGCATCGTTTCCTCGTCGTGCTCAACGACGACGAGCGAATTTCCCTTCGCGCGGAGCGCGGTGAGCGTGTCGAGCAGCGCATCGTTGTCGCGCGCGTGGAGGCCGATTGTGGGTTCGTCGAGCACGTAGAGGACGCCGCGCAAATTGCTGCCGAGCTGTGCGGCGAGGCGGATGCGCTGGCTCTCGCCGCCGCTGAGTGTCTTGGCGCTGCGGTCGAGCGAAAGGTAGCCGAGGCCGACTTTGCCCATGAATGTGAGTCGCTGTGCAATTTCCGGCACGATGTCCTGTGCGATGGCTTTTTCCTGCGGGCCGAATTTTAGCGAGGCGGAAAGTGCGAGGGCTTCACGAACGGCAAGCGTGGTGAACTCCGCAATCGTCTTTCCCTTCAAATGCACGGCGCGGGCTTGCGCGTTGAGTCGTGTGCCGGAGCACGATGGGCATGGCGTAGCTTCTCCTTCGTCGAGCGATTCGCCCTGGCGTTCGAGATCGAGTTCCTGTTCGAGTGCGGTTTCCAGACGCGGGTTGACGCGTTGCTTCCACACTTCGCCAAAGCCACGGCACTCGAGGCACCAGCCATGTGGCGAGTTGTAGGAAAAGAGACGCGGGTCGAGTTCCTCAAACGACTGCCCGCAGTCCGGGCACGCGTGCTCGGTGCTGAGGATCGTCCCTTTCCCCTTCGCATCCACTGCGCGGATGGTGCCGCGTCCGATGGAAAGCGCGCTCTTCACCAACTCCTCGATGCCTTGCCGCTGCTTGCCCTTTACGCCCGCCGTCGTGTGTTCTCCAACGATCACCTCGATGGTGTGCTCGCGGAAACGCTCCAGCTTTTCAAAATCGGCGACCTTCACGAGCCGTCCATCCACCAGCAGCGTGTCGAAGCCCTGACGCTTCGCCCACTTCGCAACGTCGGTGTGAAAGCCTTTCCGTGCTTTGATGAGTGTAGCGAAAACTTTCACGCGCCCGCGTTTCACCATCGCCTCAACGCGTCGCGTGACAGACGCCGTGGTCTGGCGCTCGACTGCGCAGCCGCAGTCGGGGCAGTGCTGCACGCCGAGTTTGGAAAAAAGCAGACGCAAAAAGTGATAGACCTCGGTGACTGTGGCGACGGTGCTTTTTCCTCCGCCGCGAGTGACGCGCTGCTCGATGGCCACGCTCGGCGGCAGCCCGGTGATGCGATCCACGTCGGGTTTTTCGAGCTGCTCAACGAACTGCCGCGCGTATGGCGACATGACATCGAGAAAACGCCGCTGTCCTTCGGCGAAGAGCAAATCGAAGGCGAGTGTGCTCTTTCCTGATCCGCTCAGGCCGGTGATGACCACGAGTTGATCGCGCGGGATGGCGAGGGAGATGTTTTTTAAATTGTGCTCACGCGCTCCGTGAATGCCGATGCTGGACGACGGATGCTGGAAAATCGCGGGAGCGTCTTCGGCAACGATGGCGGTTGGCTCGTCCGAAAAGTCCATCGCCTGATCGCTCGGACGTAAACCTCCGCTCAACATCGCACGGAGATAGCGGCCTGTGTGCGATTCTTCGATGGTTGCAACTTGCTCTGGAGTGCCTTCAGCGACGAGCTGGCCGCCGTCTGCGCCGGCCTCCGGGCCGAGGTCCACGATGTAGTCGGCGCATTTGATCACATCGAGGTTGTGCTCGATGACGAGGAGCGAATTTCCCTGCGCGACGAGGCGCTCGAATACACGAAGAAGCAACGCGATGTCGTCGAAGTGCAGGCCAGTCGTTGGCTCGTCGAGGATTAGCAGATTGGGCCGCCCTTTCTCGTTGGTTCCGCTGCCTGCGACGAGACGTTCGACGAGCTTGAGCCTCTGGCTTTCGCCACCGCTGAGCATATTGAGCGGCTGGCCGAGGCGCAGGTAGCCGAGGCCCACCTCCTCCAACACACGCAGAGGTTCGAGCAGACGTTTTGCGCCGAGTTTTTCAAAATACACCACGGCTTCCGTGACGGTGAGTTCCAGCACTTCGTGGATATTTTTACCCGCGAGTGTGACTTTCAAAATATGCGGCTGGTAACGTCGGCCCTCGCACTCGGGGCAGGGGATGAAGACGTCGCTCAGAAATTGCATCTCCACTTTTTCAAATCCGCTACCGCCGCAACGCTCGCAGCGCCCGGTGCCGCCGTTGAATGAAAATGCGCTGGCGGTGAGTCCTTCGCGGAGCGCGTGCTCCGTGCAGGCGAACAACTCGCGCACGCGGTCGAAAACTCCGAGATAAAGTGCGGGCGTGCTCTTCGGCGTGCGTGCGAGTGGCGACTGATCCACGAGGATGACTTGCCCGACTTGCTCTGCGCCGCTCAGCTTTTTAACGCGACCCGGTGTGTTCTCGCTCGCGATGCCATGAGAGTGCAGCAGGTTTTCGTAAAGCACGCGATGGACGAGCGTGGATTTGCCAGAGCCGCTCACGCCAGTGACGCACGCGAAGACTCCAAGCGGGAGACGCACGGTGAGATTACGAAGGTTGTGTTCGCTCGCGCCCTCGATGCGCAGCCATATCTTGGGTGTGCGGCGCGTTGTAGGAATGGGGATGCTCTTTTCGCCAGTCAGATACGAACCGGTGAGCGAGGTGGTAATTGCAGATTGAAAATTGCAGATTGCTGATTGGGTATTGCTCCGTGCTTGGCCGCGTTTACTTGCTCCGCGCACACCTCCCGCGCTTGCGCCAATTTTCAATCCGCGATCTGCAATCTGCAATTTGCAATGATTCAGCAGCGCCGACATCTCGCCGCTAAACACAAGTGCCCCTCCCTTTTCCCCACGCCCCGGTCCCAGTTCGACGATGTGATCCGCAGATCGCATCACGGATTCGTCGTGCTCGACGACGAGGAGCGTGCTGCCTTTGTCGCGCAGCGATTTCATCACGCGAATGAGCCGTCCCGTATCGCGCGGATGCAGGCCGACACTGGGCTCGTCGAGGACGAAGAGCGTGTTCACCAGCGATGCGCCGAGGCAGGTGGTGAGGTTCACACGTGCAGTCTCGCCGCCGCTCAGCGTTTTGGTCGCGCGGTCGAGCGAGAGATAGCCGAGGCCGACGGCGAGCAAGTATCCGA
>JBEIQV010000088.1:0-11473 GCA_040376335.1 Verrucomicrobiia bacterium
ACCAAAGCCCAAATGGCACGCGCTACCAATCTCACCATGTGCAGCTTCTGCGGCAAATCGCATGCCGAAGTCCGCAAACTCATCGCCGGACCCGGCGTTTACATTTGCGATTCCTGCATCAACGTCTGCAAAGGCATCCTCGACAAGGAACTCAACGAAGAAACGCGCCGCCAGAGCACGCAACTCCGCGTGCCCAAGCCCGCCGACATCCGCCGCCAGCTCGACAACTACGTCATCGGCCAGGACTCCGCGAAAAAGACACTGAGCGTCGCCGTTCACAACCACTACAAGCGCCTGCTCCACAACAGCGGCGGCGCGCCCGGCCAGCAGCCCACGGTGGACCCGCTGAACGATGTGGAAATTGACAAGAGCAACATCCTGCTCATCGGCCCGACCGGCAGCGGCAAGACGCTCATCGCGAAAACGCTCGCGCGCATCCTCGATGTTCCTTTTTGCATCGCCGATGCCACCACGCTCACCGAGGCCGGCTACGTCGGCGAGGACGTGGAAAACATCATCCTCCGCCTGCTTCAGGCTTCCGATTACGACGTGAAGCGCGCCGAGATGGGCATCGTCTATATTGATGAGATTGATAAAATCGGGCGCAAAACCGAGAACGTCTCCATCACCCGCGACGTCAGCGGCGAAGGCGTGCAGCAGGCGCTTTTGAAAATCCTCGAAGGCACCACCTGCAACGTCCCCCCGCAGGGCGGACGCAAGCATCCCCAGCAGGAATACATTCAGGTCAGCACCGAAAAAATCCTCTTCATCTGCGGCGGAGCATTCGTCGGCATGGACAAAATCATCGAGCGCCGCCGTGGCAAAAAAGTCCTCGGCTTTAGCTCCATGCATTCCATCCACAGCGACCCGCAGACCGAGATTCCGCAGAGCGAAATCCTGCGCCATTGCGAACCCGAGGATCTTCTCCGCTTCGGTATGATCCCGGAATTCGTGGGCCGTCTCCCCGTCGTCACCGCGCTCGACCCACTCACCGAGGACGAACTCGTCTCCATCCTCACCGAGCCGAAAAACGCCCTCACCAAGCAATACGCCAAGCTCCTCAGCATGGAAGGCGTCAGCCTCAACATCACCAAGGACGCCCTGCGCGCCTTCGCCGAGCAGGCTGTGAAACGCGGCACCGGCGCCCGCGCCCTGCGCAGCCTCTTCGAGCGCATCATGCGCGATGTGATGTATGACGTGCCCAGCCGCGAAGACATCGCCGAAGTCACCATCAACCGCGCCGTCGTCGAAGGAAAGAAGCCCCCGCTCATCCGCCGCAAGCAGGACAAGGACGCTGCGTAGGTGCAGGCGACTCTGATTGAGGCACGGCGTCGTGCGCCAAATTACCTACCGGCAGAGCCTAGCGTTGTAACATATCCCAACTAGCCGGGGATTTCGCGCAGGAGTTGTTCGTTCGTCGGGAATTTCTTGATGAATGACAACATGCGCTCGATGGCTTCGATGGGTTTGTGACCGGCGAGGCCGCGGCGGATGACGTTGATTTTGTGGAGCTGGTCGGCGGGGATGATCAGTTCTTCGCGACGCGTGCCGCTTTGCAAAATATCAATCGCGGGATAGATGCGCTGGTCGCTGATTTTGCGATCGAGCACGATCTCGCTGTTGCCGGTGCCTTTGAACTCCTGGAAGATCAGTTCGTCCATGCGGCTGCCCGTATCAATGAGCGCGGTGGCGACGATGGTGAGCGAACCCGCTTCCTCCGTGTTGCGAGCGGCTGCGAAAATTTTGCGCGGCGTTTCCAGCGCACGTGCATCCACACCACCGGACATGGTGCGGCCTCCGCCGGCCATCGCGTTGTTAAATGCGCGGCCAAGTCGCGTGATGGAGTCGAGCAGGATGAAAACATCCGCACCGCTTTCGACGAGACGCTTTGCGCGCTCGATGGCGAGTGTGGCGATGCGGGTGTGCGACTTGATGTCCATGTCGTTGCTGCTCGCCCATAGTTCGGCGTTCGGAAAGTGGCGTTTGAAATCGGTGACTTCCTCGGGGCGTTCGTCCACGAGGAGAATCATGAGTTTCATGTCGGGGTGATTTTTCAGCACGCCGTCGGCCATGTGATTGAGCAGCGTCGTCTTGCCCGTGCGTGGTGGCGCGACGATGAGGCCGCGCTGGCCTTTGCCGATGGGCGTGAGCAGATCAATGATGCGCGTTGTGGTGCGCTCGGGGACGGTCTCCAGCGGAATGCGCTCGATGGGGCTGATCGTCGTGAGGTCATCGAACGAAGGCCACGTTTTCGCGTTTTCCGGCGGCTGTCCGTTGATCTCGCGGATGGTGTTGATTTGCAGTCCACGGCTGTTTTTGCGGGCCTCGACTTTGAGCCAGTGCCCATCGCGCAGGCCGTAGCGTTTCACCAATTCTGGCGTGACGAAAACATCCAGTGGCGATGGCAGGAAAAGGCGCTGCGGGTCACGGATAAAGCCGAAGCCTTTGCCAGAGATTTCGCAGTAGCCCTCGGTCTCGACGAGTTCCACCGGCTCTTCCGGGCGCGCTTCCATTTGCTGCGGCTGTTGCTGTGGGTCGTTCGGGTCCCTGTGTTCGCGTTGTTCCCGGTGTTCGCGCGGCTGGCGCTGGAAACGCTCGCGCGGATGCCGCTGTTCGCGTTGCTGGTGTTGTTGCGGGTGCTGTGGCTGTTGCTGCTGCTGCGGGCGCTGTTCCTGACGTTGCGGATTTGGCTGCTGCTGGGCTGCGGGCGCACCGCTGCTGGCGTGCGAAGCCGCGTAGGCTGCGGCCTTGGCTGCCTGCATCGCGGCCATGATGGCATCGAGCTGCGGCTTCTGGGTGGGAATTGGAATTTTTGCGGCAATGAGGAATGCCTCCACCTCGCGCGGGATATAAAGCGGACGCGGTGCGCCCTGAGGACGCTGCTGCTGTTGCTGCGGTGCTTGCTGTGCAGGCGCGGAATTTCCGCGTGGCTGCCAGTCGCGGGTCGCGGGCGCTGCGGCTTGCGGTGTTTCCACAACCGGAACAGGAGCTGGCGCTGGCGGCGGAGTCGCGGGTGCTTCGGGTGCAGCGGCGACAATCTCGGGTGCAGGCTCTGCGGCGACGGCCGTTTTGCGCGTTGCACGCTTGGGCTTTTCTTCGTCGGGAGTCGCAGCGGCTTTCGCCGTCGTCTTTTTGGCGGCAGGCGCTTTCTTTGCCGCCGTGGTCGTCTTCTTTGCGGCGACGGCTTTTTTGGTGGCTTTCTTTTTTGGCTCCTCGGTTGCGGAGGCAGTTGCAGCTTTTCTAGGCATGGATTTTAAAGGTTTTTAGTGTGGGCTGAAGTTTCAGCCGACGATGTTGGTCAGAATTGTTTCGGGGATGTCCGAATTGGCTTGGGCGCTTTGGGCGTCGCGGTGGAGCACTTGTGGTGTCCGGCCATGTGAATGGGTTGGTTGAAGAGGAAGCCGCTGGGATATTTCTCCGCCGTGATGGGTGAAGAGGAGTGCTGGTCTGCTACGAGAGAGCGACCAAACCACTGAGGCTTCCGACGCGCCGTAAATGGCCGAGAAACCCCGCGCCGTCAACGGGTTTTTTGTGACAGGCTGATCTTGAGTGGCGACTTGTCGGGCAAAAGACCAAGTATTTGCTTTAGATCACCGCCGCCATTGACCGCAGGGCGCGGGGCCAGCATATTCCGCCCCCTTTTTCCAAGGAACCATGCCGAGTAACACACGCAATTTCTGTATCATCGCCCACATTGACCACGGCAAGACCACGCTGTCTGACCGTCTGCTGGAGTTCACGGGGACGATCCAAAAGCGCGAGTCGCAGGAGCAATTGCTCGATGCGATGGATCTCGAACGCGAACGCGGCATCACCATCAAGGCGCATCCGGTGCGGATGATGTATCGCGCGAAGGACGGTGTGGAATACAAGCTCAACCTGATGGACACGCCGGGCCATGTGGATTTCGCCTACGAAGTGTCGCGCTCGCTCGCCGCTTGTGAAGGCGCGCTGCTGATCGTGGACGCGGCGCAGGGGGTGGAGGCGCAGACTGTGGCGAACGTACATCTCGCGGAGAAGCAGAAGCTGAAGCTCATCCCGGTCATTAACAAAATTGACCTGCCGAACTCCGACCTTCCCTCGGTGTATCGCCAGTTGGAGGAAATTCTCGCGATTCCCGCCGAGGAGGCGATTCTCGCGAGTGCGAAGCAGGGCATCGGCATCGAGGAAATTCTGGAGGCTGTCATCGCGCGCATCCCGGCGCCGCCGGACAACCGCAAAGAGCGCCTGCGTGCGCTGGTGTTTGATTCGACGTTCGACACATATCGCGGCGTGGTCGTTTACGTGCGCGTGGTGGATGGCGCGATCAAAGCGGGCGATGTGGTGCGCCTCATGGCGACGAACAGCGCCTACGAGGTGAAAGAAGTCGGCATTTTCCGCCCGCAGCAGCCGAAGTTTGTGCCGCAGCCGGAACTCGGGCCGGGCGATGTGGGCTACGTGATTGCAAACATGAAGACTGTCACCGAGGTGAAAGTCGGCGACACGCTCACCAATTCACGGATGCCCGCGAGCGAGCCGTTGGCAGGGTTTCAGGAATTGCAGCCGATGGTTTTCAGCGGCATCTACCCGATCAACACGGCGGATTTCGAGCATCTCAAAATGGCGATGGGCAAGCTCCAGCTCAACGACGCCGCGTTTCACTACATGGCGGAAAGCAGCGTCGCGCTCGGCTTCGGTTTTCGCTGCGGCTTCCTCGGTTTACTGCACATGGAAATCGTGATCGAGCGTCTGCGCCGCGAGTTCAACATGGACATCATCGCCACGTATCCCTCGGTCATTTACGAAGTGGTGAAGACGAACGGGGAGATTTTGAAAGTGGACAACCCCGAGACGCTGCCGGACGCATCCGTTATCGAGGAAATCCGCGAGCCCATCGTGCGGTGCTTCGTGATGATCCCGAACGAATTCATCTCACCGATGCTCCAGCTCATGATGGAAAAGCGCGGCATCGTGGACCACACAGAGACGCTCGATCCGCGCCGCGTGATGATCACCGTGGACCTTCCGCTGAACGAAATCCTCGTGGATTTCGTGGACAAGATGAAATCCATCACGCGCGGCTACGGCTCGATGGATTACGAGCATTCCGGCTACCGCGCGGACAAGCTCGTGAAACTCGACATGCTCGTGAATGGCGAGCGCGTGGACGCATTTTCTAGCATCGTGCATCGCGACAAGGCCGAAGCGCGCGGTCGTGCACTCGCGACGAAGCTCAAGGAAGTCATCCCGACACAACTCTACACCGTGGCCATCCAGGGTGCCATCGGTGGAAAAATCATCGCCCGCGAAACCGTGAGCGCGATGCGCAAAAACGTCACCGCAAAATGCTACGGCGGCGACATCAGCCGTAAACGCAAGCTCCTCGAAAAACAGAAAGAGGGCAAAAAGCGCATGAAGGCCATCGGTCAGGTGAACATCCCGCAAGAAGCGTTCATTGAAGTGCTGAAGACGAATTAAACCCGCAGGAAAATCCCGCGTTTGCGCAAGGCTCAAACAAGCCGAAGTAAACTCACTTCCGCCAGAGCCAGCGGAGTGCATCGGGGAAAATGCTGCCGCCGCGGATGCTGCTGTGGCCGTAGCCTTCCACGTAGTCGAACTTCACATCGTATTTTTTGAAAACCAGCGCAGCGTTCATCTGCTGATTGCCGAGCGGCCAGTTACCGTGCTGGTTGTCGAGATCGCCGCTGGAGTCCTGCAAAAATACGCGGATGGGCTTCTTCTCGGTCTTGCGAATGATGCCCGGATACACGTCGCCGCCACGGATGTTTGTGAAGCTGCCAATCGTGGAAAGCACTTTACCAAATGCATCCGGGCGCTGCCACGCGACGGTGAATGCGCAAATGCCGCCGCTCGATGCGCCACAGATCGCGCGCAGTGCGGGGTCTTTGGTGAGCGGCCATTTCTTCTCCACCTCGGGCAGGATTTCTTCGAGGAGGAATCGCGCATAGAGGTCGCTCAGCGTGTCGTATTCCACTGAGCGGTTGTTCGACTGCCACACGTTTGTTTTCTGTGTGACCTTGCTGGCGTCGTGTCCGGGATTGATGAAAATGGCGACCGTCGGCGGCATCTCGCCGCGAGCGATCAGATTGTCGAAAACAATCGGCACGCGCCAGTTTCCCTTCGTATTCACATAATCGTGACCGTCCTGAAAAACCATCACAGCAGTAGAGCCGTCGGGCTTGAATTGTGCGGGCACATAGACCCACCAATCGCGCGTCGTTCCTGCAAATATCTTGGATTCCCACACGGGCATCTTCGTGACGGTGCCGTGCGGGTTCGCGAGATTTTCACGATGGTCAGGTGTTTCGACAAATACATCCGCGGCGAAGGCGGACACAGCGAGAGCGAGGAAAACAAGGAAGCGCATCGCCATCGAATGACTCAGGACGATGGCGAGGGCAAGCGTGCTGAAATTCGCGGTTGGCCCTTGGCGCTTCGCTCTGGCAGCGTCCCCGCAATGCACGCGCAATTCTTTCACCATACAAACGCGTCCTGAGCCGTGCCCAAATTTAGCAACGAACCACAACCCATTCTCGCCGCGTGGTCGCGCACACTCAGTCGGCATGGCGACGCACCAGCCGTCCTCGCGGCTGACGGTGGTGTGTTGCGGACGTTCAAGGGCATTGAGCACGAGGCACGTGAATTGGAAATTTGTCTGGGCGCTCTCCAGCGCGGCTCTGTCGCCGCAGTGCAGCTTGGTAATGATCCACGTTTGCCCGCCGTGCTCATCGCACTCTGGCGGCGCGGCATCATCCCGCTGTTGCTGGATCGTGCTGTGGAAAAAGATGCGTTAAGCGCTGCGCTCAATATCTCCAGAGCGGACGCGCACATCACTCGTTGCAATGATGGAAAACTCGACCTGCTCCACTTTGCATCCCAGACCGAAACACCTCCTTTTGCCGACTTTCTCAAACTCACCTCCGGCACCACGGGCTCGCCGAGGGCGATTCGTTTTACGGCTGCGCAACTGCTCGCGGACTGCGACGCCGTTTGCGAGACGATGGGCATCGGCGATGGCGATGTGAATTTCGGAGTCATCCCGTGGTCGCACAGCTACGGCTTCAGCAATCTCGTGACTCCCCTGCTCTGCCGTGGCGTATCGCTTGTCGCGAGTGAAGAACGCCTGCCACGCGCAATCCTCGAAGGGCTTTTGCACTCCGGGGCAACGGTGTTTCCCGGCCTGCCCGTCTTTTTTCAAAAGCTCTGCGCACTCAACGCTCCGCCGCTCCCCCGACTCCGACTGTGCATCAGCGCGGGTGCGCCGCTCGATGGAGCAACAGCGACGGCATTTCGTGCAAAGTATGGAGTGAAAATTCACAGCTTCTACGGCAGCAGCGAATGCGGCGGGATTGCCTACGACGCGAGCGATGACGACGTGCCGGAGGGCTGTGTTGGCGAGCCCATGCGTGGCGTGGGACTCACTCACGATGAAAGCACGAGGCGCATCGTAGTGCGCGGACCTGCCGTCGGTGAAGGCTACTTTCCCGAATCTGATGACGCAGTGTTGGGCTGTGGTCGTTTCATCCCCGGCGACCTCGTGCAACGCACCGCACACGGGGTGTTGCTGACGGGACGCGTGAGCGATTTCATCAATGTCGCCGGGCGCAAACTGAACCCTGCGGAAGTCGAGGCCGTGTTGCGCGCGTGCCCCAGTGTGCGCGAGGCCGTGGTCTTCGGCGTGGCCAGCGTGCTGCGTGGCGAGGAGCCAGTTGCGTGCATCGTGGGCGAGGTATCAAAGGATGCGTTGCTACGGCATTGTGCCGCGGCGCTTCCATCGTGGCAGGTGCCGCGTGATTTCTGGATGCTCGATACGCTGCCGGTAAATGAACGCGGAAAACTGAGCCGCCGAGAATTGAGTAAGCAATATGCGCTTCGCTAAACACGCCTTCACTTGGGGCTTGGAGTCGCCCGCGCGCTTCCCTTTCCTCCCGCACACATGAGCGAGAACTCAGCAGCAAAAGTTTCCAGACCCGGCGCGATTTCCGCGCTCGTGCTGCTGCTCACGATCAATCTTTTCAACTACATTGATCGCTACGTGCTCGCTGCTGTGGAGCCGGAGTTGAGCAGAGTCTTCGGCCTCACCGGCGGGCAGTCCGGTCTTTTGGCGTCCATGTTTCTGCTCGCGTATATGTTTGGCGCACCCGTTCTCGGGCGCATGGCCGAGCGCTATTCGCGCTGGAAAATCATCGCGTTCAGCGTGGCCGTGTGGAGCCTTGCGAGTTGCGCGTCCGGGTTTGCCGTGGGTTTTCACATGTTGCTCATCTGCCGCATCATCGTCGGACTCGGCGAAGCGGGCTACGGCCCTGCGGCGCCAGCGCTGATTTCGGATTACTTCAGCGTCGAAAAGCGCGGGCGCGTGATGGCGCTTTTCTATCTCGCTATTCCAGTGGGCAGCGCGCTGGGCTACGTGTTCGGCGGGCAAATCAACAAATGGTGGGGCTGGCGCTGGGCGTTCTGGGTGTTTGTGCCCCTCGAACTGGTGCTCGCGTTGCTCTGCTATCTCCGCCGCGATCCCCGACCAATGGTCGCGGCAGCATCGCAGCCAAAGCGTTCTTTCATCGCTGATGCACGCACACTGCTCCGCATCCCTTCGTATTTGCTCAACACCGCTGCGATGACCGCGATGACTTTCGCGATTGGCGGCATCTCGTTTTGGATTCCGAAATATATGACCGGACGCCTCGCTCTTCAGCAGGGACTGGACATTTTCACTCCAGCCGGGCGCTTTGCAAACGACGCGGCCTACAAAACTCTGCTGGCCGACGTGAACACAACATTCGGCATCATCGTGGTGATTGCCGGAATCGTCTCCACCTTCATGGGCGGCTGGCTCTGCGACAAGCTGCGCCCAAAATTTCGCGGTGCCTATTTATTAATCTCGGGCCTCGCCATCCTCGTCGCATTTCCATGCACGCTCGCGATGCTGTGGACGCCGTTTCCATTCGCCTGGGTGGCTGTATTCGGCTCGGTATTTTTCCTCTTTTTCAACACCGGCCCGGCAAACACCGCGCTCGCCAATGTGACTTCGTCCTCGATGCGCTCCACCGCATTTGCCCTCAATATTTTCATCATCCACGCACTTGGCGACGCCATCTCGCCGCCACTCGTCGGATGGGTGACGGAAAAAACCACATGGGACACCGCCTTCATGCTCGTGTCGCTGATGATGGTGCTCGCCAGTGTGCTATGGCTCATCGGATCCCGCTACCTCGCACACGACGAAGATGCCGTAGCGGAAAAGTGAGCTATGCCAGAGTGAGCCAGAAATTGGGGCCGAATTCGTTGGCTGCGCGTTCGGAAAGAGTGGGGCCTTGGGACTTTTCGCGGAGGACGGCGAAGACGGTTGCACCGCTGCCGGACATGAGTGCGCCTGCGGTTTCTGGCTGGGCGAGGAGCCATTGTTTTAGTTCAGCGAGTTGAAGGTATTTTTCAAAAACCGGGCGCTCCAGATCGTTCACCATTTTGCCCCAGGCGAAGGACTGCGGTGCGTAGTGGACGTCGGGGATTTCCAGCGAGTCGCGCCAGTTTTTGTAGGCCCAAGGAGTCGGCACGCCGAAGGGTGGCTTGATGAGTAGCAATGGGAGCGATGGCATCGCGCACGGCTCTACAATCTCGCCGCGTCCGCGGCACCAAGCAGCGCTTTGCTGGATGAAGAACGGCACGTCGCTGCCCAATTCTGCGGCAAGCTCAGCCAGTTCTTTGCGTGGGACATTTGTTTCAAAAAGTTGATCGAGAGCGAGCAGCACGGTTGCGGCATCGCTGCTACCGCCGCCGAGGCCCGCGCCGTGGGGGATTTCTTTTTTTAAGGCGATGCTTACGTGTGGCTCGTAGCCAAACTTCCCGCAGAAAATTCGGGCGGCGCGCACGGCGAGATTTTCATCGCCTGTTGGCAACGCGGCATCGCTGCAGGTGAATTGCAAACCACCGCTCGAATGTCGTTCGATCTCCAGCGTGTCGAAAATCGAAATCGGCACGATCAAGGTTTCGATGTCGTGAAAACCGTCGTTCCTCCGTCGCAGCACACGGAGCGAAAGATTCACTTTTGCTGGCGCGAGGAATTTCACGGCTACGGTGCGCGTCGCTCAGGCTTGAGCAGATATGCGTATTTGGAATTTCCGGGGTTCACTTTCCCCGAGCCTCCTTCGATGGCGCGTCCTGCATTTGCCCACGTGAAAATTCCGCCCTCCAAGATTTGCACGTTTTTATAGCCTCGAAGAATCAAGCTGTTCGCCACTAATGCCGAATCAAATCCCACGGCGCAGTAGAGAACAAAGGGCGTCTTTTCTTTTTCCTTAAAACCAATTTCCGAAGGCGTCTTGTCCGCACTGAGGCGTTGCGCTCCCGGTAAATGTCCGGCATCGAAATCGGCCTGAGAACGCACATCCAGCATCACAGGCAGCGGTCTGTCTTTTGCGGTGAACCAATCTGCGAGCACTGCGCCCTCGATATGCACTACCTTTGGAAAGCTGGCACGCACGGCGTCCTTCACTTTTCCCCAGCGCCAAGGATCGTAGGCCATGCACAGCGCGGCGATCACTGCCGCCGCCATGACGATCTGCGTAATGCCGAAGGGCGAAAGAATTCGCGCGCCCTTCTTCATTGCCTAGCGGATCTCGGACGCGGCTGGTGTCCGCTTGGAGGCGGAACGTGAGTCTTCGACAAGTCGTGCAATGCTGCCATCCGGCTTCACGCGCAAACCCACTTCGGGCTGAGCGGCTGAGCCGATCGGTGCAGACCAGCGCACCACCCACGATTGGTTGGCGTTCAGCACCGTGCCCCTGTCGAGCTTGATGCACACGATTTGCGTAGTGGCTGAACCATGCTTGGCGAGATAGTCGGTGGCGATTTTTGCAGCGCGCAGAGCGTCTATTTTTTCAGCTGCATGGAGCGATGCCGTGGTGAAAGAGAACATCGCCAGCGCGGCGAGGAGGATTGGTGATTTGGTTCCGAGTTTTTTCATGGTCATAGGGATTTGCGAATCTCTGCGAGCGTTCCTGCGCTGCCGAGCTTCTGGTTTTTGTGTGCGATGAATTTCGCGTATTCAGTCTGGAAAGTCGTTCCCGGCGGGCGGAAGTCGAAATCGCCCGGCTTGTCGCGGAAGAACTCGCGGTGAACGCGTGTCCACACGAGGCGGCCATCGGTATCAATGTTCACCTTCGTCACGCCGAGCCTCGCGGCGGGCAGATACTCCTCCTCGTTCACACCGCACGCGCTAGGGTCGAGCGTGCCGCCGGCTGCGTTAATGCGCGCAACCTCTTCCTTCGGCACAGACGAGGAGCCGTGCATCACGATTGGAATCGGCGCATGGCCCGCCGCTTTCAGCTTGTCGCGAATGCCCTCGATCACCTCGAAGTGCAGCGATTGCTGGCCGCGAAATTTATACGCTCCGTGCGAAGTGCCGATGGCCGCTGCGAGCGCATCGCATCCCGTGCGTTCGATGAATTCCACCGCTTCGACGGGATTCGTCAGGCAC
>JBEIQV010000345.1:0-3200 GCA_040376335.1 Verrucomicrobiia bacterium
CCGGGCCATATTCCACAACACCGCGCTCACCCTTCTTCACGACTGTTACATCGCGAGGAATGAGGTCAGGGCCGGTGAGCACCACTTTTTTACCAGCGGTGTCGGCTGGCAGGAAACTGATGAGTTGCTGGCCAACCTCGAGATTGCGCGGCGGGAAAACATTCGAGCCGAGATAAACGCATAGCCGTTGAACGAGCGGGAGGTAGCTGGGGCGGGCGGGCAAATTACTCCAGTCCGCATCGCAAGCCGTGGCGCAGGCGATGACGCGCCCATCTCCAAATGGTTTTTCCACAAGGAAAGGATCGCCGCTATCGAGTCTCGCCAGAACAACTGGATCAAGCGGGCCACCGGTTTTCTCCGTGCCACGCATTTTAAACCAAACTTTGATTGCTGCTTCACTGAGCGTTCCGTTGCGCGGGTCGTTGAAAAGTTCGAGCGCAGGATTTTCAAAACGCTGACCGGTAATACTGACGCTGGGCGAACCTTCCTTGGTATCCCCCGCCAGAACGGTAATCGGCAATGGCGCGAGTTTTGCCATCGGTCCATTCCACCATGCAGTATCCGTGCGATCACCAGGGAAAAGCAGCAGTCCGCCGCCAGCCTTCACGTATTCCTCAAGCGCCTTCACCTGCTCATCATTGAGCTTGCGCACATTGGCGATGACGACGACTTGCGTCTCTGTGAGTTCCTTCGCATTGAGAGCTTCTGGCGCGATGACTTTCGCCTGCAAAAGATCACTCAATTCCACTTTGCCAGCGGCAAATGGAGAGAGTGCGATTTGCAAATAGCCAGTCTCGCTCTTGATGTCGTCCGTGGTTGCACCGGGCGCTCCATCCACGAGCAAAACAGGCAGACGATCTCGCACCGGAATGCTTGCGAGAATACTATTGTCCGCAGACAACGCATCCGTCTCGGTGGTCACTTCAATCACATGAGATCCTGCGGAGTCGAAGGTATTGGTGAAAAGCACCTGCGCCTTTGCATGGGGCGCGAGGGTGATTTGCGATGCCGTCTTTTCCTTGCCGTCAACTTTCAGAGTCACTTTGAGGTCGCGATGATTGGCGTCGCCGAAGTTGCGTAGATTGGCGCGGATTTGAAGCTTTTGTCCGACGCCGATCATGAGGCGGGAGAAGTCGAGCGATTCAATCGCAATGTTTTCCTTCACGTCCTGCCCGACGTCCCAGAAAGTAACAGCCGGTGCAGACGGCTGCGACTTCATGCGTGCGAGAGATGAGGCGATTAATTTGTCCTCCGTTGCCTCGAAGCTCGTGCGTTGGAAATCCGTGAGCATGATCACCTGACGCGCCTGCTCGTGCATTTTTTCCAGCGTGGTTGCCGCGAAATCGAGCGCAGCTGGAACACGCGCAGTGCCGGAGCCTGCGCTGGTTTTGCCGAGCATCTGCGTCATGCGTGAAACATCGTAGGTAGGCGAATCAAGCAAGCACTGTCCGCCCTGCCCCATCAGCACGACTTGCACTTCTGAGTTTTTTTGCAGGCCACCGATGAGCCGCTGCGCTTCGTCCTTCGCTTTGTTGTAAGTCGTCGTGCCTGCGTGGGTGGCATCCATCGAGTAACTGTTGTCCAGCAATACTACGGTGCTCGTTTTTGAATCACCCAGCAAAGAACCGGAGCCCTGCCAAAGAGGACGCGCCATCGCGAGTGCGAGCAACACGGGAATGACGCAGCGAATCGCGAGCAGAATCCATTGCTCGATTTTCACACGCCGTTGATTGGTGCGAAGCACAAGTTCCAGCAAGTGCATCGCGCCCCACTTCACCACCTTGAACCTGCTCTTGTGGAACAGGTGGATGATGATCGGGATCGAGAGAGCGGCAGCGCCGCTGAGTAAACCGATGTTTAGAAAACTCATGCCCGCGCAAGCCTCCTGCTAAGATATGCTGCGAGCGCCTTGGAATACGGCTCGTCAGTGGTGAAAGGAACGAGATCCACTTTGTGACGACGGCAACCCTTCGTCAGCTCCTCGCGGAACTGAGCGAGATTTGCCAGATACGCCTCCCGCAACATCGCTGGATCAATGAGGTGCTTAACACCATCGCGCTCTAGGCACTCGAACTGTGTCCATCCACGGAACTGGAATGCCAGTTCATCCGGATGCCAGAGTTGGAAAACAAGAACCTCGTGGTGTGCATGGCGGAAGTGCGCCAATGATTTCAAAAAGTTGGCAACATTTCCAAAGCAATCCGAGATGATGATGAGCAATCCACGACGATGGAGTTTGTGCACCAGTTCGTGAAATACTTCGCCAATGTCCGTCTCGCCACCGGGTTTCCCGTTTTGAAGCTCATCCATGATTACATTCAGATGATTCACACGCGAGCGTGTTGGAATGTAGCGACGGATTTTTGTGTCGAATGTCACAAGCCCCGCGCCATCGGACTGCTGCAGCATCAGGTAGCTCAAGCACGCTGCGAGGCGGGTTCCGTATTCAAATTTGCTCACCTGCCCCGGCTTGCCGCCGCCGTAATTCATGGAGCCACTACGGTCGAGAATGATGGTTCCACGAAGGTTGGTTTCTTCTTCGTATTCGCGAATGTAGTAACGATCGCTGCGACCAAATACGCGCCAGTCAATGTGACGAATTTCGTCACCAGGCACGTATTGACGGTGCTGCTTGAACCCAACGCTGAAACCCTTCAGCGGCGAGCGGTGCATACCGGTCGTGAAACCTTCGACGACCTGCCGTGCAAGCACCTGCAGGTTTGAAATCCGTTGAAGGTCGGACGGTTCTAAGAAGTCCGAGACGTGAGCCATTCGAGTATGGGAGTCTCGAAATTAGAGTGCGCGCTTTGCTTCGCCGCGTGGGACGGTCTTGATGATGCGTGCGACGATGTCGTCCACGGTGACACCCTCGGCTTCTGCGTTGAACGTTGGAACAACACGATGGCGGAGAACCGGCATCGCGACTGCCTCAATGTCATCAATCGTGACATGGAAGCGGCCTTTCAACACAGCGCGAACCTTTCCTGCGAGAACGAGGTTTTGGCACGCACGCGGACCCGCGCCCCATGCGACGAGTTCCTTCACGAAAGGCGCTACATCGGCTTCGTTCGGGCGCGTGTTGCGCACGAGGTCGAGGACGAAATCCATCACGTGCTCCGGAACCGGAACTTTGCGGACGACTTTCTGTAATTCGAGAATTTCCTGCCCGCTTAGCACTGCATCAATCACTGCGGTGAAAG
>JBEIQV010000317.1:0-3631 GCA_040376335.1 Verrucomicrobiia bacterium
ACAAACCAGCGGTGAAGGAAACCGACCCCAACAATCCCGACGACAAAAACGACCAGTAGGTTGCAAAAAAGAGGCACCTCCCGCTTTCGCGAAAGGTGCCCTTTGAATTCTAGTTGTGCTTTGACTTACTTCGCTGCCTCGGTCTTTTCACCAGCGGACTTCCAACCGGAGAGGCCGGCAGACATGTGCTTCACGTTGGTGTAGCCGAGTTCCTTCGCAGCCTTGGCAGCAGCGGCGTAGGAGCCGCAGCTCGGGCCGCCGCAGTAGGCGACGACGAGCGCGCCTTTGTCGGCGGGCAGTGCCTTGGCGAGGTCGGCCTTCACTTCGGCGAAGCTCACTGCGGTCGGAACGTGACCGGCCTTGTAGGAACCGGCGCCGTTCACATCAATGATGGTGGCTTTCTTTGCTTCGATGGCCGCTTTGACTTCCGCGACGCTGATGTCGGGGAATTCGCCGGCGAATACGTTGGCGGTGCAGAAGAGCGCCGCGATGAGTGTGAGGATGGATTTCATGCTGTGTGTGTTTGTGTGTTGGTTTTGTTTTTGGCGTTGGCGTTTTGCCTCTGCCGGGTTTGGAACAACCCGCCAACTCCCGCTTGGTAGCGGAAAATTCGCACGTTGTTCGGAGCTTGTGACAATGAATGGGGTGTTTTCATTCAAAACTTTTTTTTCGGTGACGCCGTGACGTTATGCGAGCAACGCCTTCACCACATTGCCGTGGACATCCGTGAGACGGTAGTCGCGGCCCTCATGGCGATACGTGAGCCGCTTGTGATCCACTCCGAGGAGATGGAGCATCGTGGCGTGGAAGTCGTGCACATGCACGCCGTCGCGCACGATGTTGTAGCCGAAATCATCGGTCTCTCCGAAAACAAATCCCGCCTTGCTGCCGCCGCCCGCCATCCAAATCGTGAAGCAACGCGGATGATGATCCCGACCAAAGTCGTTTGCTTTGATCGCCCCCTGCGAGTAGGAAGTGCGGCCAAACTCACCGCCCCAAATGACCAGCGTGTCTTCGAGCAGGCCGCGCTGTTTCAAATCCATCACCAGCGCTGCGCTCGCTTGATCGGTCTCCTTGCACTTGGTGCGGATTCCTTTTGGAAGACCACCGTGGTGATCCCAGTCACGGTGATTGAGCTGAATGAAACGGCAGCCGCGCTCGGCGAGGCGACGCGCGAGCAGACAGTTGTTTGCATAGGATGATTGACCGGGCACCGCACCGTAGAGGTCGAGCGTCTCCTTCGATTCCGTCTTCAAATCCATCAGTTCCGGCACGCTCGATTGCATTCGGAAAGCGAGTTCGTAGTTCTCGATTTGCGCAGTGATGGCCGGGTCGCCGAGCGCGCCCAGCGAAAGACGGTTGAGGTCATTCGTGGCGTCGAGCAATTCACGGCGCGCAGCGGCATCCACTCCGGGCGGATTCGAGAGATAAAGCACAGCATCGTTTCCGCTGCGGAACTGACATCCACCGTGCTGCGCCGGCAGGAAACCACTTCCCCAATAGCGCGACTGCAACGGCTGACCGCCACCGCCGGAATTCATCACCACATACGCGGGCAGGTCCTTGTTATCACTGCCGAGGCCATAGCTCAACCATGCGCCCATCGTGGGGCGACCCGGTTGCTGGTTGCCGGTGCCGAAAAAAGTCACCGCCGGATCGTGATTGATCGGATCGGTGTTCAAAGCCCGAATCCATGTGCATTCATCGGCAATCTTGCTCGTGTGAGGAAGCAGCTCACTCAAATCCATCCCGCAGTTTCCATACTTCGCAAACTTGAACGGACTGCCCACGCAAAATAGATTTTTCTGCCCGCTCGTCATGCCCGTGATGCGCTGGCCTTTTCGCACCGAATCCGGCAAATCCTTCCCCGTCATTTCCGTCAACTTCGGCTTCGGATCAAAAAGATCGAGATGCGAAGGCGCACCACTTTGGAAAAGATAAATCACGCGCTTCGCCTTCGGTGCCCAGTGCAAATTCCCCAGCGATCCTGGCATATGCTGTCCCCCGCCCTTGCTGACAGCGAAGGCATCGGGCGTCATGAGCGAAGCAAGCGCAAGAGCACCTAGGCCCGTGGTGCTTTGTTGCAGAAAGGCGCGGCGGCTTAAGAGGCGAGCGATTTCGTCGTGCATGATTGGAATGTGTAGATTGAAAACCATCCTCGCAAGCAGTGCTTAGGCGGTAATCACGACTCCGTAGTGTTCAGTGATTGAACAAAAACTCGCGGCTGCTGAGGAGGGCCCAGAGGGTGTCCTCGATGACGAGGCGGGGTTCGTCTTTTGCGGCGGTGAGGGAGTTTTGCACGGCTTGGATTTCGGCGGGGGATGGGACGCGGGCGAGGGTGGCGAGGGTGGCGTCTTCGAGCCACTGGGCGGCGGGTTTTTTGGCGGCGAGGACTTTGGTGATGAAGCCGTCGTTGGCGCGGAGTTTGGCGTTGAGGGTGTCGCCGTTGGCGATGTGGAGGGCTTGGGCGACGTTCGACTCGGTGGTGCGCTCGCATTCGCAAGTCAGCTCGCGCGCGGGACGGCCAAATGTTTTCGTGAAGTAGTTGTTGGTGTTGGCGTCGGGGAGTTGGAGAGCGCGCCAGCCGAGGGGGAACGGCGTTTGTTTGTCGCCCTCGACGGTAACGTCGCGCGTGGTGAAAGGCGTGGGCACTTCGGTGACTTGCGCGATGGCGTCGTGGAGCACTTCTGCCATGAGGCGGCGCGGGTAGTAGTGCGAGTAGAAGCGCGTTTCGTCCTTGTTGCCCGGCAGCGGGGCGCTGGTGCGCTGGTAGGTTTCGCTTTGCAAAATCTCGCGCATGAGCGCGCGAAGGTCGTAGTGGTGTTCGCGCAGCCAAGTCGCGGCGGCGGTGAAGAGCTGTTCGTTGCTGGCGGGGTTGGTCTCGCGAATGTCGTCCACGGCTTCGACGAGTCCGACGCCGAAAAAATTTGCCCACACGCGGTTGGTGATGGCGCGGGCGAAGTAGGGATTCTCGGGAGCGGTGAGCCATTTCACCAACGCCTCGCGGCGGTCGCCGGTGGCATCGAGCGCGACGGGCTGTCCGCCGAGCGGGCGCGGCTGCTGCGGCTTGCCGGTAAGCGGCTGCACGAGGTCGCCATCATCGGCGGCGAAAATGATGCGCTCTTCGTTTTTCCCGCTCTTCATACGGACGCGCGCGAACAAATTGGCGTAGCCGAAGTAGTCGTTGTTCGTCCACTTTTCCATCGGGTGGTTGTGGCATTTCGCGCAGTTCGTCGAGATGCCGAGGAAGGTGACGGCGGTTTTTTCCGACATGTCGCGCGGGTCGGGCGTGATGACGAAATAATTCGCCGCGCCGTTGTCGAGCGAACTGCCCTGCGCGGTGAGGAGCTTCGTGGCGAAGTCGTCCCAGTGCGTGTTCGACGCGACCTGATCGCGCACCCAGCGGTAGTAGGACCACATCGTGGGCAGCGGCAGCTTGCGCTTCGTGACGAGCAGCAGGTCGCTCCATTTGTAAGTCCAGTAATCCACGAACTCCGGCCTCACGAGCAGTGCTTCGATGAGGCGGTCGCGTTTGTCGGCGCTTTTATCCGCGAGGAAATCGCGCACCTCATTTGCAGTCGGCAGCACGCCGATGGTGTCGAGGAATACGCGGCGGACAAATTCACCATCG
>JBEIQV010000136.1:0-8946 GCA_040376335.1 Verrucomicrobiia bacterium
CCTCCTCCGCCTCGTCTCCGCTCTCCTCGCCGAAACTTCCGACGATTGGGAATCCTCTAAAACTTACCTCAATATGCATCCATCCATCCCACCCTCCGCCTGACACTCGCCTCTTTTACAGAAAATTACTTGCTCGGCCGGTGTGCCTGGGATGAAATTCGCCAGTTCCAGTTCATCAATGCAGATGCCATCGGCGAGCGTGACGATGCGGAAGCCCGTCGCATTCACCGTAGGAAAGGAGAAGGCGTGACGCAGCGCAGGATTCGCCACCACCAGCCCGCCCTCGCGGTAGTCCACCGTGCCGATGTCCGTCCACGCCGTCGTCGTTTCGTTCGGGTTCGCCTCCGTCGTGTATTGGATCGTGTAGAGGTCCACGGCGCGGTCCCCGAAGCTGCCGAGATTATCTCGTCCAAAGGCGATGCGATTCACCGCCACGGGAGTGGCCCCGAGACTGATGCCCGCAAACGACCCTGCCGAATTGCTGATCCAGCTATTCGCGTTGCCATAGGTTGCGTCGTTCAGGTGCGGGATGGTGTGCGGGCCACCGCCCGGCAGCACATCCTTCGCAAACGCCGTCCCGGCAGGCGCGAGATTTCCCGGCAAAAACGTGCCGCCTTCTTCCAGTAAAGTGAGCTGTGCGAAGAGAGGCGTCGCAGCAGCGAGCAGTGTGAACAAAAAGCGGATCAAGGTTATCATTTTGGAATATAGATCACCGAATCAGCATATTATGGCCGGTGGGTGGAACGCACCCCCTCGCATCAAACCCCATATTCTGCAACGCAATATCACTGATTACAGCGGCACGATTTCCACCTGATGCGGCTGGATGGTGAGCGACTTTTTGATCGCGGCAAACAGCTCGGGCATTGCGTCCATGCGTTTTTTGAAAGCGGCGGCGCGTTTTTCTTCGAGCATCTCGGGCGTGAGTTCGAGGAAGTCGGGCACTCCGCCCGCGAGCATCACTCCACGGAAAATCCTGTCGTGGAAAAAGCGGTTTTTCGCCGTGATGGAGGCGGAGACAGCCTTGATCTGCTCGGCAATCGGCCCGGCGGCGAGCACTGCGGATGCGAGGTTCACCCCGGCACCCAGCTCGGCGGCGGAATACTCGGCGACTTTCACGCCGCCGATGCGCACTTCGTGTTTGCCGTCTTTGAGGCCCGTGACTTTCAGGCGGTAGTCGTTCATCGCGTCGAGAATCGGCGACCACTGCAAAATCTTCTTCGCGTCGCCATCGGGGAAATACGGCAGCGCGTTGTCCTTTTGCTGAAACTCAATCTTTCCGCCAGCGACGCTCTTGAAGCCCTCGACGGTGCAGTTCTGCTTTTGCACGACTTTGCCCGATGCGGCGTCAATCTCCACGGAGGCAACAAGCGCCGGAAAGCTCATGCCTTTCAAAAGAATCGCCGCCATCAGCGTCTGGCCGGAAGGGCCGGGATGCACGGGGTCGCCGCCACCGATGTGGACCTTGGGATTCGTCGCGCGGGCTTTTTCCACGACCTCGGCGAAAGGATGGAACTGATCCACGAAGAGCGCGTTGCCGTTAGTCGCTGCGTGTTCCTTCACACCGTTGGAAAATTTTTCGAGATTCACATTGTCGGGCAAAATGGACGGCCCCTCCGTCTGCGTTTCCACAGGCTGCGGAGTGAACCACGCGACGCGGAGATTCGACGCCTTCGCCTGATCCGCGATGCCCTGTAAACCGGCCATGTAGCGTTTGAATCCCGGCTCGTTGAAAACTCTATTCGGCCCGCCCGCGTCGTTCATCCCGAAGTTCACGGTGAGCGCCGTCGGCGAAAATGCGGCCACGTCGCGCTTGAAGCGATTCTTTCCTCCGGGCGCAGTGTCGCCGCCAATGCCGACGTTGATGAATTGAATATCCCACGCGGGGAACCTCGTGAGCGTCCATGCTTCGACGTAGCTGCTGTGCAGATATTGCTCCGTGATGCTATCGCCGATCATCACCACCTTGTCGCCGTCCTTGAAAAAGAAGTCCGCCGCGCTGCCGGTGATGGCTGCGGTGACAACGATGAGCGCGGTGAAGGTGGTTTTTGAAAATATGGACATGGCGTGGTGGAAGGCGCGCACTGCACGAAATGCCGCGAGCTTTGTCGAATAGCTTCACTCCACATGCGCACCAGCAAAGAGATTCAGGCCGAATTTGTGGTAGCGGAGACGGATGGTGCTGGGCTTGAAACCGGCGCGGACGAGCAGCGGCCAGAGGTCGCGTTTGTCGTAATACATTTTGTGGTCGTCCATCTCGGTCTTCGGGCTGAGACCGAGGCGGAAGGCGGACAGTTCGAGGAAGAACTTCCCGCGCCATGTGGGGACGTTGATGAGCAGAACGCCGCCGGGCCGCAGCAGCGCGTGCGCGGATTCGATGGCTGCGAGCGGCTCGCGCAAATGCTCCAGCACGGAGATGAGCAGCACGGCGTCGAATGTGCCGCGTTCGAGTTTCGGCAGCGTGTCCTCGATGGGGCCTTCGTGAAACTCGAACTTTGCGGACTGCTTCAGCTCAGGTGCGATGGAGAAATCCACTCCAACACCGCGTTTCAGCCGGTCGCCGAGAGCGACGAGTTGCGTGGCGCGATAGCCGCAGCCGAGTTCCACGGCGACGAGGTCGTCGCGCTGTGGGAGATATTTCCGGATGGCACGCTGCGAGAGCCAGACACCGAAGCGATCCACCCACGTCACGCCGTGCTGCCCATAGCTTTCGTGCGAACGTTCCTCGCTCATGGTTCGTTTTTTCTGGCGACGCGCTGGGCCATTTCCAGCAGCAGGGTGAAACAAAATGTCTGAAAGCCGAGGATGATCAACAGCAGTCCGAGAATGGCGGGATGCGACAGGCTTTCGAGACGCAAGCCGCCTGACACATAGCGCCACACCAGCGAGCCAACGAGAACCAGGCCTGTAGCAAAGGACGCACCTGAGATCATCATGCCGCGGTCGTAGGTGAGAAATTTCTGCACGCGCTCGGCGATGCCGGGTCGCAGCCGGTGCATGATGCGCGCTGCGACGCCGATTTGGATGCAACTATAGCCGAGCGTCGCGCACGTCACGCCGAGCAGCATCCAGTAAAGATTGAAGCCGATGCCGAAAACCATGAGCGGCCCGGCGCTCAGCGCGAACGACAGCAAGAGCCCGAAAAACGCGAGCACGAAGCCGGGCTTCAGCAAAAACGAGTCGGGCGTATAGACGAGCATCACCTTGAGATTGATCCACCCTGCGATCCACGGTGAGAGCCAGCCCATGCGGCGATGGTGGCTAAGGCGGCCTTCGCGGTCCTTATAAAATTTCACAGGCACCTCGGCGATACGGAGTCCGAGGCGCGCGGCCTTCAGCACCATCTCGCTGGCGTATTCCCACGACTGCGATTTGAGATCAATTTTGGCCAGCGCTTCGCGTGTGAGCCCGCGCATCCCGCAATGGATGTCGCTATACCGGCTGTGATAGATTCGGTTCAAAATCCACGTCGTGAGCGGCGTGCCGAAGTAGCGGTGAAGACCCGGCATCGCGCCGTCCTCGATACTTCCGCTGAAACGACTGCCCATCACATACTCCGCGCCCTTTTTGAATTCGGCGACGAACGGCGCGAGTTCGCGGAAATCGTAGGTAAGGTCGGCATCACCCATCACGATCCATTGACCGCGGATGAAAGGGATCGCGTCAATGTATGCGCGGCCCAGTCCGCGTTTCGGCACGCGCAACACCTCGGCCCCAGCGGCGAGCGCGAGTTGCGGCGTTTCATCGGTGGAGCTGTCCACGATGAGGATTTGCGCGCTCACGCCTGCCTGCGCGATGCCCGCTTTGCACCACTCGACAAATTCGGTGACGGTAATGCGTTCGTTCAGTGCTGGAACGACGATGCTTAGCTCAACGGAAGTTTTCTCCACGCCCGCCGGGAGCAGGTGCTCGATGGTGGTCGGTGTCTCAGCCACGGTGAATCTCCTCCCACATTGCAGTCATTGCATCGCCCACTGCCTGCGCGCTGTTGCGACGGCAGCGCCAGCCTAGTGACTGGATTTTTTCGCAATCGAAACGCACAACGGGCACATCGCCTTTCCAGCCGCGATCGCCGCCGGTGAAATCGTAGCGCGCATTCGGTGTAGCGCAGATTTTCCGGGCGAGATCAGCGATTTCCTTCACCGTGATGTAGTCGCCGGTCGCCACGTTGAAGACATCGTATTTCAAAGCGCAGCGCTCGTCGGCGAGGAAGACGGCATCTAGGATATCCTCGACGTGAATGTAGCTCTTGCTCTGCGAGCCGTCACCCAGGATGCGGAGCTGCGTCGGATCCGCTTTGAGCCGTCGCACAAAGTCGTAGCCGACGCCGTGCGTCTGGCGTGGGCCGACGACATTGGCGAAACGAAATGCGCGCGCGGTGAGTCCGAACATATGGCAATACGCAGCGATGAGCGCCTCGCACGCGAGCTTGCTCGCCCCGTAGGTGGAAATGGGCACGCACGGGCCGTAGCTCTCGGCGAAGGCGACGCTCGCATTTTCGCCATAGACGCCGCTGCCGCTCGTGTAGAGCAGACGCTTCACGCCGTTCACGCGGATGGCTTCGAGGACGTTTTGCGCGAGATAGGTGCCCTCCCAAAAATCAATGTCCGGCTGCGTCACGGCCTTCGCGATGTCGGGATTGGCCGCGAGGTGAAAGACGACTTCGCAACCGCGCATCGCTGCAATCACGGCGTCCTTGTCCTTCAAATCGGCGCGCACAATTTCCAGACGGGCGTCGCTTTTCAAATCGGTAAGATAAGAATCCAAACCGCTGGAAAAGTTGTCGTAGATCACAACGCGTTTCACATCGGCACGCGCGAGAAGACGGCGTGCGAGATGGCTGCCGATAAATCCGGCACCGCCGGAAATGAAAACGGATTCGTAGCTTGGGCTGGTCATGTGGGCTGTTGCTGCTGTTTGCGTGCGGCGACGGCTGTGAGGAGTAGTAGGAAAATGCCCGCGCTTGCAACACCGAGAGCGAGCGACCACACGCGGGGGCGATACGTGAAGCAAACTTTGTATTCACCGGCAGCGGGCACGGCGACGCCGAGGAAGCCGTGATTCATTCTCACGGCTTTGGCCTCTGCGCCGTTGACGGTCACGCGATAGTTTCCTGTTTCAAAGGCCTCGCCGAGCACTACGACACCACGATCTGTCGCCTTGATATGGAACGCCGTGGTGTTTGGTGTAAGCGCGTATTGCGTTGCGGGAACCACGGTGCGCGAAGAGAGGTCTTCGCTGATACCCTCGAGTGAGGGCGGCGTTCGCCCCCGGCTTTCCATGGCGGCGAGCGGCTTCGTTTCGGAAGCATTCACGAGCTTCACTAAATCCGTGGCGTGCGGGTAGCGTGCGACGCGGTCCGTGAAAAATGCACGCGGCCATGTGGTGCGACTTTCGTGAACGACCATGTCGCGTTCGCCAAGCTGACTGAGACCGGGGAGCGGACGTTTGTCCTCCGTCGCCATCGTCACGTAATAGCGCACGTTCAGGAAATCGAGCATCGGCAGCAGCGCGGGAAAATGTTGTTTCACCAAAACGATCCGCCAGCCCCAGAGCCGCATGAAACCAGCGGCGTCGGCGAGTTCCCACTGCCAGCGATTGAGCACCGCATCGCAGCCGAATGGTGTTTCGAGTCCATACACTGCGTTGAAGTCGGGGGCGAGATTCCCATTCAAACCGAGAGCGCGCGCAGGCTCGTGGCTGGTTTCGATTCGACGGCGGATCGCCTCCACGGCTGGTGAAAGCGCGTGAAAATCCGGACGCGGCTGCGGATTCATCACGTAGGCGTCGAACTTCGTCCCAACGAACATCGAGTGCCGAAAGTGCAGCGCACCTACCGCCAAAAGCATGACAAGCCAGCCAGCCACGCCAAGTCGCGCAAGTGCGAGCTGTCGCCACAGCCACGGCAGCAGCAGCACCGAGCCGGCGAGTCCCGCAGCGTAAGCGAGAAAAAATGGGCTCTTCGGCACTGTGTCGCCCACCGCTAGAAACGACTGTCCGCTACGGTGTGCCGCATGGCTGAATCCAAAATAGAGCGCGTAAAGCCCGCCGAGCATCATAGCGAATACAATCCAATCGTGACGCCATTCCGGCTCGCCTCGGCGATCCAAACATTCGCGCAGTCCGAATGCAGCGATAACGAACGACAAAACGATCACCGGGAGCGTGAAGCAATTATCCACGTGCCAGATTTTCCCGATGAACGGCATCGCAGCCACCCATGTCGGCGGCACCACGCCGAATGCAATCGCGAGCGCGGGCACAGCGGCGAGCACGCACGCGAGCCACACCGGTTCCTTCGCCAGCGAACGCCAGCGCACCAACGACCACAGCACGCCGAGCAGCAGCAGGAAGTTTGCGGAAGGATTGAAGTGCTGCTCGCGCGGCTGGAGTTGGCGATAGAACAAATCATCGAACAAACCCGCGAGCAGGCCCGGCTGGATTTGGAAAACTTTTACCTGATCGTAAACTGTGTAGGCGCGACCCAGCAGATCGAGGAACGTCAACCAGAACGGCGCTGACACGAGGACAAACAGCACGTTTGCCCAAATCATGAGCGATACCGCTTTCATGCGCGCCCGCATCGGCGAAGCGCGCAGCAGCACCGCGAGCATCCCGGCGAAATTGAGCACGCCCAGCAGCAGCACAGCCTCTTTGATCGCGCCGCTGTTCAATTCCGCCACGCTCGCGACCACGAGCAAGAGCATCCACTTCCACGCCGCGAGCAGCGAATCACACCCAGCCACACGCAGCCACGGCAGTAAAATCCACGGTGCATAGCACATGCTAAAAAATGCCGCGTGATTAAAGCGGAACGCGAAGAATCCGATGAACGGCGCGGACGCAGCAAGCAACGTCGCAATGCCCACGCGCTGCACCGCACCGAGCACGAGCAGGCCCGCGCCGAATGCAAAAAGCAGCTTTGCGCAAAGGAACTTCACATCCCACGCCCACGCCGCACCCTTTGCTGCGATAGGGATGAAATGCAGCGGGTCTCCAAACATCGAAATCCCCTGCCCTTGCAAACCGAGTCCATTATATGCGTAGCGGTTCCGCAGCGGCCATTCGCCATGCGCAAGCGCATCGTGCTGCATCACCGAGTATGGGATAAAAGCCCACATCGTCGCGCCGAGATCAGAGCCCGCGCTGTCCTCCACTTCGACATCGGTAGAGCCCGGCAGACTCGGAAAATCATCGTAGAGCGCCTGTGCACCGTTGTTCGGCGAAACAAAACTGCGCCCAAGGAAAATAATCGGATGACAGCTCACCATCACAGCCGCAAGCGCGGCGAGAAACACCGCTGTCTTCGGACGAGAAAGCGTCCACGCAGCGAGTCTGGATGAAATGCGCGCAAAGGCACCGGGAAATCGCCTCGCCAGTAGTGTGCACAACACCGTGAACAAAATTCCCGATCCAAAAAACTCCACCAACACAATCCCCCACCCCGGCCACAAACTATCCGCGAGAGTGACAGGCGATGGAGGCATGAACGTGATCGAGGCCCCGCGCACGAGCTTCAGCTTGAGCGTCCCGTCTGCCGCCACCTCCATCGAATCCGGCACCGATGCTTTAGCATCACCCACGCTGAAGCGGTGAATCACCTGATGATACACGTCCACGATTTGCGCATCGCGCAAAAGCAACTCCTCCCCCTGCACAAACGGTTCGAAGAGCACCGCACGCAATTCCTCGCTCGGCACCTCCATCAAAACCATGCGGGGAGTTTCCGATTTCATCAGCCTCGCCCGGCCCGACGGCGTGGGCCGCACCCCGCCGAAGAAACGGCAACTCACCTGCGCCACACCATCCGAGGGCGAGGTAATCGCCGCCGCGAAAAAGTATTTCGTCCCAGGATCATTCCAGCGTGAAAAAGGCCGCACGTTCGCGAGCAGCACAAAGATCAGCGCAAAGATGACACCAGCAACGGCGTGACGACGCCAACCGTGAAGCGGTTGGTTGGAATTGGGCTGATTTGGTTGGGCCAAGGCGGGAGCGTTCTAAGAAAGAGATGTGCCAACGACCAGAGTATTCCTCCCGCAGTTCGACTGGAGAAATGACTTGAGACTGACTACGTGCATCATCGCAAAAATCGCTCTGCGTCTTTCCACAGAGCGCCTCTCCACCGTTGACGCTGTGCTCTGGGGCGGCTACGACGCGCGGCTCTATGAAAGTCTCCGTCTGTCTCTCCGTCCTGTTCACCCTCGCTTCGTTCGCCTTTGGCGAAAATAATGTGCCGCCTGCGGGTTTTACTGCGCTTTTCAATGGCAAGGATCTCGAAGGCTTCCGTGGCGGCGACACTGCGGATCATCGCGCGTATGCAGCGATGCCGGATGCAGCGAAGACGGCTTGGACGGAGGATATGCGCAAGCACTGGAAGGTGGAGGGCGGGGAGTTGCTGAACGACGGCAACGGGAAGTATGCGACGACCGAAAAGGAATACGGAAATTTCGAGCTGCTGGTGGACTACAACATGGCGCCGAAGGGCGACTCGGGGATTTACCTGCGCAATGTGCCGCAGGTGCAGATTTGGGATGCCACGAACAAGAGCGCCTTTGCACACGGCGCGAACAAGGGAAGCGGCGGGCTTTGGAACAACAGCCCCGGCGCTCCGGGAAAAGATCCGCTGGTGCTCGCGGACAAGCCCGCCGGCGAGTGGAATCATTTCCGCATCGTGATGATCGGCTCGCGCGTGAGCGTGTGGCTGAATGACAAGCTGGTGGTGGATCACGCGATTCTGGAAAATTTCTACGACCGCAAAACGCCGGTTCCAGCGAAGGGACCTATCTGTCTGCAAACGCACGGCGCGCCAATCAAATGGCGCAATGTTTTCATCCGCGAGATCGGCGGCGAGGAAGCGACGAAGATGCTCATCGAAAAAAGCGCGAAGGGTTTTGAGACGATTTGGAACGGGAAGGATTTCGAGGGTTGGGCAGGGCCGGTGGATCA
>JBEIQV010000289.1:0-4143 GCA_040376335.1 Verrucomicrobiia bacterium
TCGTGACAGCGCCGCCCTCGCCGAGCGCCTGCTCAAATGCGCGCCACGAAAGCATCGCACATTTCACGCGCTGGGGGAATTTTCGCACGCCTCGCAGCAACACCAAATCGCCAAGCCCCTTCGTATCCGGCTCGGTGTCGCTGGTAACGAGTGTGTGGAAATTGTGCATGAGCCGCTCGGCCTCGGCGCGGGGTTTACCTTTGAGCTTGAGCGTCATCAGCGACGCGCTCGCCTGACTGATGGCGCAGCCGGTGCCGGTGAACTTCATATCCGCCACGCTCCCGTCCGGGCCAAATTTTACATCGAGACGAATTTCGTCACCGCACGAAGGATTGTCACCGTGAACGTGAATCGCATCCGGCAGTTCGCCGAAATTGCGCGGGCGCTTGGAGTGATCGAGGATCACTTGCTGGTAGAGTTCTTCGAGTTCGTCGTTCATCGGTCAAAAAATTTACGCGCTGCACGGAGGATTTCCGCCATGCGTTCCACCTCTTCGGTGGTGTTGTAAAAATAGAAACTCGCCCGCGTGGTTCCGGGCAACCGCAGTTTTCGCATGAGCGGCTGAGTGCAGTGGTGCCCGCCGCGCAATGCGAGACCGTGCTCGTTTGCGTAGGTGGTGAGGTCGTGCGGATGCGCCCACTCCGCGTGAAAAGCAGCAAGCGCCCCGCGCTGGCCCGATGGACCGAGGATGCGGATGCCGGGGATTTCTCCGAGTCGTGCAACGGCGAGCGCAGCCAGCTCGGAATCGTGCGCGAAAATCGCGGCGCACCCGATGTTTTCTAAATAATCCACCGCAGCACCGAGTCCGACAGCTCCCGCGATATTCGGCGTGCCTGCCTCGAATTTGTGCGGCGGCTGTTTGTAGGTCGCGCGTTCATAGGTGACGCTCACGATCATCTCCCCTCCCCCGTGCCACGGCGGCATTTCCTGCAAAAGCTCCATGCGCCCCCACAACGCGCCGATGCCAGTGGGCGCGCACATTTTATGACCGGAGAATGCGTAGAAATCGCAGCCCAACTCGCGGACGTTTACGGGAAGATGTCCAGAAGACTGAGCGCCATCCACGAGCGTGACGACGCCCGCAGCACGGGCGGCGCGGCAGAGTTCGGCTGCGGGGTTGATGGTGCCGAGCGAGTTTGAAATGTGGACGAAGGAGAAAAGCTTCACGCCATCCAGCAACGAAGGCTCGAAGGCCAGCGTGCCGTCGTCCGCAACGGGAACGAAGCGCAGTTTCGCGCCAGTGCGTTCGGCGAGGAGTTGCCACGGGACGAGGTTGCTGTGGTGCTCCATTTCGGTGAGCAAAATCACATCGCCTGCGCGGAGATTGCGAACGCCCCAAGTGTTCGCAACGAGGTTGATGGCCTCGGTAGTTCCGCGTGTGAAGATGATTTCCTCCGCCTGCGACGCGCCGAGATATTTCGCGATTTTCACACGAGCTCCCTCAAAGGCGTCGGTTGCACGCGAACTCAATTCGTGCAGTCCGCGATGCACGTTGGCGTTGTCGCGCTCGTAGTAGTTCGCGAGCGCGGCGATGACGGCGCGTGGCTTTTGCGAGCTGGCGGCGTTGTCGAGATAGACGAGCGGCTTTCCGTTCACCTGCTGGTCGAGAATCGGAAAGTCAGCGCGCACCTTCATCCAATCGTTGTTTGTCATCGCACGCACCATGTCATCGTGGACGCGCCGTGGCAACGCCGCGCCTCAGCTTTGTCCCGCTAGACGCCCGGCGCTTGAGCTTCACACAGCGGCAGAGAAAAACGGAAGCACGTCCAGCCATGGTCGCTGGGTTCGATGGAAATTTCGCCGCTGTGTGCGCGGATGATTTCCCGGCAAATACTAAGGCCAAGACCCTGCCCTCCTGTGGCTCGCTCGCGTGAGCGATCCGCCCGGTGGAAACGGTCGAAGATTCGTGCGCGATCCTCGGATGATATGTTGGCACCTGTATTGCAAATGGTGAAGACAGCTTGTCCGTTACTGCTGGCAAGTCGTGCGCGGATTTCTCCATTCGGCAGATTGTATTTCACGGCGTTGTCAAAAAGGTTGAGCAACACCTGCCGGAGAAATTGCACGTTGGCGTTTACTAGCACTCCGGCCTCAAATTCTGTGCTAAGTGTGATGCCGCGCGGTGTGGCTAGAATTTCCACATCCTCGATAAGTTCATCAAGGAAGGCAGTGAATTCGAGGGGGCTGAGTTCGATGGTGAATTTACCTGCATCAGCCTGCGAGAGAATGAGCAGGCTTTCCACGATGTAGATGAGACGGCCCGTTTCCTCGAGCAGATCAAGCATGGTCCTTTCCAGAGCTGGCGGAAGCTGGTCGGCGCGGAGCGAGGCTTCGATTTCGCCACGGATGATTGTGAGAGGGGTTTTAAGTTCGTGTGAGGCATCGGCACTGAAACGTCGCGCTTGTTCAAAGCTGACGCGAATGCGGGCGATCATTTCATTGAGCACGTCTGTAAGTCGGCCGATCTCATCGTTTGTGCCAGGTGACGGCAGTCTGTGTTCAAGTCGCTGTGCTGTGATGTGCTCCGCCGCTGCGGTGATTTGCTCGACTGGACTGAGTGCCTTTCGCGAAAGCCACATTCCGCCGAGGGCAATGAAAAGCAGAGTGATCGGAACCAGACCGGCGTAGGTGATCCAGAGGGTGCTCTCGATTTGCTCAATAGGATCGAGATCAGCGGCGACACGGATACGCACACCGTTGCGAGTAACTTGGAGGACGCGCACATTTTGGCCGTCTATCGTAGTCGTGAATGGAACGTCGTCCGAACCACTTGGGAGAGGTGTGTTGCCCAGACTGCGCGTTCTGTAAACGGATTTGCCGGGAGGCTGCTCTATATCGAACGTATATAGGCTGCGCACAAGGCCGAACAGTTCACGCACTTCGTCCTGATCTTGCCAAAGATTTAGTGAAGGGTGTTCACGTAAGCTCACGAAGAAATCTTCGCTTTCATGACGCAGTTCACTGTCCATGTGTGAAAGGGTGGATCGCCGCAAGCTCACTCCCACCACTCCACCGAAAAGCAGCAACGCCAAGGCACCGACAAGCACGGACCAAAGCGTGACTTTCAGACGCAGCGGCCAGCCTTTCATCCGCTACTCGGGTTTGATGGTGTAGCCTACTCCGCGCACGGTCTGGATGAGTTTCACATCCTCGCCGTCGTCCACTTTCCGGCGCAGGCGCTGGATATAGACATCCACGAGATTCGTGCCGGGATCAAAATGATACTCCCAAACGCGCTCGATGATCTGTGTGCGGGTGAGCACCTGCTCGGGCGAACGCATGAGATGTTCGAGAAGACGGAACTCACGTGCGGTGAGTGTGATTTTTCGCGTGCCCCGGATGACTTCGCGGCTGACGAGGTTCATCGAGAGGTCTGCCACTTTGTAAAAACTGATGTTTTCGCCAGTCACACGGCGCATGAGTGCGCGCAAGCGGGCGACGAGTTCATCCATCGCGAAAGGTTTTGCGAGATAGTCGTCGGCACCCGCGTTCAGGCCTTCGACGCGTTCATTCACTTCACCGCGAGCAGTGAGCACCATCACAGGCGTGGTCACTTTGCGCTCGCGCAGCTTGCGCAAAACGCTGAGCCCATCGCGACCCGGCAACATGATGTCCAATATGATGGCATCGTAGGGCTGTGCACTGGCGCGTTCCAGCCCGTCGTTTCCATCGTGGCTGAGGTCCACGGTGTATCCCTGTTCGCGCAGACCCTTCTGCAATAAGTTGGCGATTTTCTTTTCGTCTTCGATTACGAGGATTTTCATGGGGCCAATGTGAACATATTTTGCGCTGGGTGTGACATTGTTTGTAATGAATTCCCCGTCACCAACCAGCGAGCTTTTCTTTAACGCGCAGCCCTGAGGTGGAACTTTATCTGTCCTCGTGGCTCACGCCCTGCTAAACGGCAGCCTCGTTATGAAATCAGCCCAATCCCTAACGCTCGCCTGTGCCGTCGTGCTTGGCCTCACCGCCTCTTCACACGCGCTCGGCATCCGCATCGCAGACCGGACGCCCGTGCCACCGCACGTGGTAATGCCTTCGCCGCCACGGCGGATAATCCATCTGCAATCTACTACAACCCCGCTGGCATCACTCAGCTCTATGAGAAACTGAACGCCCCATCCTCCATCTCGCTCGGGGGAA
>JBEIQV010000306.1:0-3795 GCA_040376335.1 Verrucomicrobiia bacterium
ATCACAAACGCATCCGACTGCTTCAGTCCCTCCGCTCGCAACGTCGCGCCGAGACCACCGAGCAAGCCGGAGCCCACCAGCACGGAGTAGGAACGCGAACCGAGTTCAACAGAAATACGACGCATGAGCATACGATGCCCAAAAGACACCCCGCGACGGAAGCGCAAATAGAGTCTGCTACCTTGCCACCCGCAACATCACCTCATTGCGGCGGAACGGCCCAATCGTCCACGGCGGATCAAAATAGGCGCATGTCGGCGCGCCTGTTTCCTTGAGTCCCTTGCTCTTCATCCACTCGCGCAATCGCTCCAGCGACGCCTTTTCGTTCTTTTCAGACCTTCTTCCCGTGTAGCGAAACACCGCATATTTCGCCGCCGGACGCTTCGTCACCTTCACCTCGTTCGCTGTGGCGGCAGGTGCCTTTGCTGCGACCGACTGCGGCAGCACAAAGCTCATCCCCGTTCCTTCTTTCTGCGAATCCATGAAAACGGGCGTTGTCATTTGGATTTTCTGTGAGTCCGCGTTTGCGCCTTGGATGTAGCGAAAGAGCCGCATGAACGCGCCGTCCGCATCGCTCTTTTGGAACGTCGTAGCCACCGTGAGTTGCGGATAGTCGCGCACTTCGTAGTCGCCGTCTTTTTCCTGAACCGTGAACGGCGCGGTCTCGTAGGCAGCCCGCGATGTCGTTCGGAAAAATACGGTGAACACGGTGGTGAACAGGATAACAAACAGGAGCGTCTTCATATTTTTGCGGAGATTGCGTGCGTTAGAAAGTTGCACGGCGAGACACAAGCCGCATAGAAATCCAACCATGTCAAATCTCGTCGCCGACCTTTCCGCCTTGCTCGACCCCGCGCGCGTCCTCCATTCGCGCGAAGATCTCCTCGCTTACGGCTACGACGGCACCGCCGCCATGCACGGCACCGGAGCCGCCGTCGTCATGGCGCACACCACCGCCGAAGTCTCCGCCGTCGTCAAATACGCCGCCGCCAATCGCATCCCCGTCGTCGGGCGCGGCAGCGGCACCGGCCTCAGCGGCGGCAGCCTCGCCATTCCCGGCTGCATCATTTTGTGCCTCGCACAAATGGACAAGGTCCTCGAACTCGACGAAAAAAACCTCACTGTCCTCGTCGAGGCAGGCACCATCACCCTCACCGTCTCCGAACTCGCCGACGCCAACGGCCTCCTCTACCCGCCCGATCCCGGCTCGATGAAAATTTCGACCATCGGCGGCAACGTCGCCGAAAACAGCGGCGGCCTGCGCGGGCTCAAATACGGCATCACACGCGACTACGTCATGGGCATGGAAGTCGTGCTTGCCGACGGCACCATCGTCTGGCTCGGCAACAAATGCGTGAAAGACGTCGCGGGCTATTCGATGAAAGACATCTTCATCGGCAGCGAAGGCACCCTCGGCATCATCACCAAAGTCCTCCTCAAACTCGTCCCAAAACCCGCTGCGAAAAAAACACTCCTCGCCAGCTTCGCCCGCATGGACGCCGCCGCCGAGACCGTCTCCGCCATCATCGCCGCCAAGATTATCCCCTGCACCCTCGAATTCCTCGACCGCATCACCATCAAATGCGTCGAAGACTACACCCACATCGGCCTCCCGCTCGACGCTGAGGCCATCCTCCTCATGGAAGCCGACGGCCACCCCGCCGCCGTCGAAGACCAAGCCGCGCAAATGGCCGACATCGCCAAAGCCTGCGGCGCCACCAACGTCCAGATCGCCCGCGACGCCGAGGAAAGCGTCCGCCTCGCCAGCGCCCGCCGCACCGCCTTCAGCGCCCTCGCCCGCATGTCCCCCACCACCATCCTCGAAGACGCCACCGTTCCCCGCAGCGAGTTGGCGAAAATGATCCGCTTCGTCCAGGACGTCGGCGCGCGCCACAACCTCCTCATCGGCACCTTCGGCCACATGGGCGACGGCAACCTCCACCCCACCTTCCTCACCGACGAAAAGAACGAAGCCGAAATGGTCCGCGTCGAACTCGCCATGCAGGAAATCTTCGACTACGCCATCCACCTCGGCGGCACCATCACCGGCGAACACGGCGTCGGCCTCGCCAAGAAACCCTTCCTGCCAAAAGCCATCGGCGAATACAGCCTCGCGTTGATGAAACAACTCAAACGCGCCCTCGACCCCCTCAACATCCTCAACCCCGGAAAAATCTTCGACCTGTAGGCGATTCGTTGCAGGGCATAGGGGCTAGGCTCATTCGGTTTGGAGCTATTGCCGAGCGCGACGGGTTGCAGTATGCGCGACAAACAGCGCACCCGCTAACTGCACCGCCCAAAACAGCAACGGAAGAATGGTCCGCGCTGCGAGTGAGGGCACGGTAGCGATGGTGAGAAGGATGAAAAGAAGTGTGGTGAGGACAATCGCAACACGCGGCGGAAAGTGAGCGATACGGACGCAGGCCCAAGCCAGCCAAGCGACCAAGGCGAGCGCGATACAAAGAACGGCGACGTAGGGCACCAAGCCGCTGAGACTGGTGCTCCATGTGTAGCCAAGAGCAACGAACAGCACTGCCGCTGGTGCAGCCACCGCTGCAAATCCGATTCCGCCACGAATCACAGAAAGCGTGCTCATGCGCATGAAATTGTATTAAGCTGCAGTTGAAGTGTGCGCACTGTTGGCATGAGCGAATGAGAGCAGCGCGATATTTCGCCAGCAAGCCAGAAGACGGCGGCTGTGAGGATCCAACCTCAGGAAAAATCTTCGACCTGTAGGTCATTCGCTCACGAGTCTGTAAACCATTCCTGACTCTTGCTGTCCCATGACGCGCAGAAATTATCTAGCGAGTAGTCGCCGATGTATAGTGCGTAACTTCTGCTATCGGGATCGGGAGTGTAGGTAAAGGTGCCGCAGCGAAACTGTGGCGGGATAATGCCCGCAGCTTCCAGCGTGGGCGGGTAATGCCCGTGAATCCGATGATACTCGTCGAGTTGGCGAATAATGGGAGCGGCATCCTCCGCAACAGAACTCGAGGAGCAGCGGGGTGGAAGGAGAAGTTCGACAGTGAGGATGCTCGCGAGCAATACGATCGGAGCTGTGAGAAGCGGAGAAATGAAGCGCCCAGCGACACGAATGGGCGGTAAAATAACGAACAAAACGTAAACTATACCAATGACAGTTGCAAAGATGTGCTAGTGACGTCCGTCGGCGAGATTATAGACAAGCCCGATGAACACGAAGAAAAGGAATAGGCCAATTCGCGAGCACAGCAGGATGATGGTGCGTAGCGGAGAAGCTGGCTGTTCAGCGTTCATTTGGAAAGCGACGTTGAAGGACGTGTCTCGCCATATCCGGTGACGTCTCCTGAGCGCGTGATCCGTGAAGCATCCTTGAGGGGCAACGGCAGAACCCAAACATGGTCGTCGGGATACTGAGCGCTGCCAGCGGTGATACGAATCAATGCTTTGTCGCGCTTGGCCTCGAATCGGAACTCGGCGGCCTTGAAGCCGGGGCCGAGGTGCGGCGCGCGAATGTCGTCGAACAGGGAGACCGGCAACGTGAATCGCTCCTTGCCGCGTTGGACTGCGATGGAACTGATGCTGCGTGGCTCGGCGTCGGTGAGTGTGATGGTAACTCGATAGTCTCCGGCTGTGCGTGTGACGGACACAGGCTCCGCTGCGAACAGCGGCAGTGCTGAGAGAAGCAGCGCCAGAAACGTCGTCTTCATACGGAGCGCGTAGCAACGCCTGCTAACATTGTATCAAGCCGCAGTCGGAGCATGTGCGGTGTGGACATGGGCAAAGGAGAGCAGCGCGATATTTCGCCAGCAAGCC
>JBEIQV010000089.1:0-11468 GCA_040376335.1 Verrucomicrobiia bacterium
ATGCTAGGAGTCGGCAATGGCATGTTTAACCCTTCGTTAAACTTAGATACCGGCGCACCTGGACCGAAATTCGCTGCCGGCATAGCCATTGGTGACTTCAACGGAGACGGCGCAGAAGATGTCGCCCTAACCCACCGCAGTTCTGGAAATATCAGCGTCCTCCTCCGCATCATCTGATGCCTCTGCAGGGCGTGAAATTAAGTCTGAAACAAATATCAGTTTTAAGATACTAATCAGAATCTAAAGCACTACGGCAGTGCTTTGTCGGTTCAGTTGCATGATGTAATTTTCAATGCACTAGTCCTATTATACTACAGGCATTGCTGTAGCACTGATGGACGGTGCAAGGATAATCATCGTGCTCAAACACATCGAGGATGCCCGATACGGGCAGTTAACAAGTGCTGCGGCTCGGATAGCACGCGTGAATGGGAGTTGCACTTGTGCGCCCCAAAAACGATGAGTCTGAAATGAACCGCCGCACTATCCTCGCCATGATCACCTTCGCCTCTGCACTTCCAGCTATCGCCGCCGAAAAGGACACGCGCTGCTTTGAGATGCGCACTTATTTCGCCGCACCGGGCAAGCTCGACGCGCTGAACAAACGCTTCCGCGAACACACCTGCGCGCTTTTTGAAAAGCACGGAATGACCAATCTCGGATATTGGACGCCGCGCGAAAATCCCGAGTCGAAGCTCGTCTATGTGCTCGCCTACCCGAGCCGTGATGCGCGCGAAAAGTCGTGGAAGGAATTCATGGCCGACCCGGACTGGAAGTCCGCCTGTAAGGCCAGCGAGGTGGAGGGAAAACTCGTCCCGAAAGCGGAAAGCACTTTCCTGAGCGCGACGGATTTTTCTCCCGAAATCAAACCGGGCACCGCCGCACTGCGTATTTTCGAGTTGCGCACTTACACGACCACGCCGGGCAATCTGCCGCGCTTGCTGTCTCGTTTTCGCGAGCATACGACTGCGCTTTTTGCGAAGCATGGGATGACGAATCTTTTCTACTGGACGCCGATGCCGGATCAAAAGGATGCGGAGAACACGCTCGTCTATCTCCTCGCGCACAAGGACGCCGCAGCGGCGAAAGCGTCCTTTGAGGCGTTCCGCGCCGACCCGGTGTGGATCGAGGTGAAAGCGGCTAGCGAAAAGGCAGCCGGCGGCTCGCTCACCGTGCCGGAAGGTGTGAGGTCGGTTTTCATGCAGGCGACGGATTACTCGCCGACGAAGTAAGGGCGCGGTTGCTGGCGGAGAGGAAGGGGAGTAATGTCCGCCTGTGAACTCCGTGCGCCCAACGCTCTCTGCCGAAGATCAGCACAAGCTCGATACGCTGCTCGAACGGCTGACCGGACTGCGGCGCTATTTTGTGGGGTATCCGTGCAATCAGGATTTCGACTACTCCGCCCTTACGCCCTTTCTTGCATTTGCGCTAAACAACGTCGGCGATCCATTCGGCGGCTCGAACATCCCGCTAAACACGCATGAGTTTGAACGCGAGGTGCTCGCGGACTTTGCGCAGTTCACACGTGCGCCGCGCGATGCGTGGTGGGGTTACGTCACCGCCGGAGGGACGGAGGGAAATATGTATGGGCTCTACGTCGCGCGCGAATTGCTGCCGGAGGGCATCTGTTATTTCAGCGAAGATACGCACTACTCGGTGGCGAAGGTGCTGCGACTCCAGCACACGCGCAGCATCATGCTAAAATCGCAGCCGAGTGGTGAAATGGACTACGACGATTTGCGCGAAACGCTGCGCATCCATCGCGACGTGCCGCCCATCATTTTCGCCAACATCGGCACCACGATGAAGGGTGCGTCCGACAACCTTGCGACTATCCGCAGCATCCTCGACGAATTCGCCATCACCAACGCCTACATCCATGCCGACGCCGCGCTTAGCGGGATGATTCTGCCTTTCGTCAACGGGGCACCGCCGTGGGATTTTGCAGATGGAGCGGACAGCGTCTCCATCTCAGGGCACAAGTTCCTCGGTTCACCCTTGCCCTGTGGCGTCGTGCTGGCGCGAAAAGCGCACGTCGAGCGCATCGCCCGCAGCATCGAATACATCGGCGCGCTCGATACAACCATCGCCGGTTCACGCAGCGCCATCGCGCCGCTCTATCTGTGGTATCGTCTCCGCCCACTAGGGCAGGAAGGTTGCCGCGCGCTCGTCCAGCGCACGCTCTCTCTTGCAGACTACGCAATTGCTGCGTTGGCAAAACACGGCATCGAGGCATGGCGGCATCCTCATTCGATTACTGTGGTTTTTCCCCGTCCACCCGCCGAACTGATGCGGAAATGGGTCATCGCACCGCGTAAAGGCATCGGGCATATCATCACGCTGCCTCACGTGAGCGAAGAAATCATCGAGGAATTTGCCGCAGACTTCGCAGCAGCCATCGCCAAGGAAAAAGCCATATGAAACAGCTCACCGTGCTAGCCCCCAACCAACCCGGCCAGCTCGCGCTCATCACCGAGGCGCTGGCGAAATACGACGTGAACATCGAGGATTTCGACGTGGAAAGTCACGGAGCCGAAGGTCTCATCTCGCTCACAGTGGATAAATACGACGACGCGCTTCGCGCACTCCGCGATGCGGGATACAGGGCCGTCACTCAGGATACTTTGCTCATTCGCCTCGAAGACAAACCTGGCGCACTGGCCACGATAGCCCTTCGCCTGAAGGAAGCTGGGCTCGACCTGCGCTCCATGCACATTGTCCGCCGCACCGGCAACGTCAGCATCGCCACACTCGTCGCCGACGACAACGCAAAGGCCGCCGCTATTCTGCACGATGTGCTTATCAATCCCGATAAAAGCTGTTAGCCTTCGCCCTTGGCAGCCACAGCGGTTGCACGCGGCGTGTCGTCTGCTATAAAAACACCGCCTTTCACAAAAAACACAATGCCTACCTACGAGTATGAATGCGCGAAGTGCCGGAAAAACTTCGAGTGCACACAATCCATGAAGGACAATGCTTTCGCAGTTTGTCCAAAGGAACACTGCCGCATGAAAAAGTGGGGCAAAGGCAAAGTCACACGCCTGCTCGGCGGCGGCGCGGGGCTCATTTTCAAAGGTAGCGGCTTTTACATCACCGACTACCGCAGCGAGGGCTACAAGAGCGCCGCGAAGAAGGATGCAGGTGACTCATCGGCGACCAAAAAGACCGAGTCAAAGCCTGCCGAAACAGCAAAGAAGACCACCAGTAAAACCGACTAAACGCCGCTCGCTGCGGAAATTTTCCCCATGCCAAAAGACAAAGACACGGACAAAAAGAAGGAAACAGAGATTTTCCTCATCTGCGCAGCATGTGCTCACAAGAACGAACCAGAGCGCGTATATTGCCATAATTGCGGGGAAAAGCTCGACCGCTCGGTGCTCCCGAAGCCAGAGGAAACGAAGGAGTGGGAGAATCCTGAGCAGACACAGAAGCGCGTAAAGAAATTGATGAATCCACATCGGGGGTGGTTCAAGCGCGATGCGAAAATTTTCATGCAAATCGTCGCATTTGCAGCCGTGGTTGCGGCCCTCTTTTTGTTTTGGCAGACGCCGGACTTCGTCCCGCCGCTCAAGCCAGATGAGCTACCAATTCGCTACGCAAACGACGAGTGGAGGGACGCCATGGCGATAAGAGCAGCCAGACAGATCACACTCACCGACGCCCAGATCAACTACGACCTCACTCGCTTGATCAAAGTCAGCGCGTCCTCAATCCCCGGCTTCAAATTCGATCGCCCCTTCGTCCACTGCGAGCCCGGCATCATCACGATTACCGCTCAATATAGCATGTGGGATATGCCCATGTATTTCAGCATCTCCTATCATCCCGTTGTTAAAAACGGCGTATTTTCCGCAGAGGCCGTCAGCGTGCATCTTGGACGGCTTGGTGTGGATCCGAAGGCGAAAGCAGCAGGCGAACTCGCTCTCGGTGCGGTCTTCAAAGCCTTTGAAGAGGATGCAAAACAACTCAACCGCCTCGCCGAGGTGGTTGTCGGCGAAGGAACCATCACCTTCACGACCAAGCCGCAGCCGTGAGCCAGCACCTCGCCAGAGGTTGCATGGCTTTGCTCTTCGCGCTGTTGCTCACGGTGCCGGGGCTTGCGGTAGATTTGCGAAATCGCAGCACCAGCAGCAGCGGGCAGTTCATCGTGTATTGCGACGACCGCGAAGTCCGCTCCCGGATTGTTAGCGCCGCCGAGGAAATCAAAGCTGATGTTCTGCGGGTTCTGCGCGAAACGGACCGCGGCAAATTTCCCATTGTCATGACCATCGACCCCGCCGATCCAGACAAACCAGATCCCCACGTTAACGTCCATCTCGTTAACACCATCGCGGGGCCTAAAATAGACATTATCGTCCGCATTGGTAACGACCCCGCGAAAATCTTCCTTCAACGCCACATCATCCGCGCCCTTCTGCTCGACATGGCCTACCGCGATCGCCCGGCCATCAAACCCAACCAACCCTACACCGAATCCCCGTGGTGGCTCGTTGAGGGAATCATCCAAATACTCCGGCGCCGCGATGCCGGGGCAGACAGCGATATCTTCAAAAGCATCGTCAAAACCGACAAACTTCCACCCTTCGAGAAGTTCCTCACTCAAAAGCCGGTTCACCTCGGCACAGTCGCCGGAACTGTGGATAGCGCGTGCGCCATGTGTCTCGTCGAAGCCCTTCTCGCATTACCAGAGGGCGCACAAAGCCTCGGCCGCTTCATCCGCCAATACCCGGATGCTGGTGGTGACGTGCTTGGCTCCATTGCCTCGCAATTTTCCGCGCTCAATGACTCCCCGCAAAGCCTAGCCAAATGGTGGGCGCTCCAACTCACACGCTTCGCGGGCAACGACACATGGCAGGGACTCTCCATCGCAGACACAGACACCGAACTCGCCAAGCTACTCACCCTCGACATCGTCCTCGATAAAAATGGACGCAGCCAGAAGTATGAATTTGGCGACTTCGACAAATACATCAAACTCCCTGCAACAAAACTCACCCTCCATACATTGCAGGTGAAACTTACCACCCTCGCCACGAAGGCAAATCCGAACTACCGCCCCATCCTCACCGAGTATCAACAACTCAGCTCCCAACTCTCTGCCGGCAAAACCAAGGGAGTCGCCGACCGCATTGCCTCCATAGAAAAATACCGTCTCACCGTAGTCCAGCGCATCGGGCAAATCACCGACTACCTCAATTGGTATGAGGCCACTCAGACTCCCGGTCGCTCCGGCACCTTCGACGAATATCTCCGCCGCGCCGACCCGCCGAAACTTACCCCGCCGCCATCCGACCCGCGCATCGTTGATTACCTCGATAAACTCGAACACGCCTTCGCCCCCCTTCTCCCAAACTCCCTGCCCGGCCCTGCAGCTGATGGTGCCGCCAGCCGCTAGTTACCGAGCAATTTCACTGCGCGTTTTTCGCGGGCACTGAGAGCGGCAGTGTCCACGATTTGCTGGCCGATGCGGGAGATTGCGGGGGAAAGCGGGCCAGTGAGTGCGTTGTTGGTTTCGATGCAATGGAGAAAGTATTCGATGGGGTTTCGCTCGGGCGCACGCAGCGGCTCGCATTTCAAAATGTAGCCCTCGGGTTTTGCACGGGTTTGCACGCGGACGGTATCTTCGTAGTCCCACGCGGCGATGGTGCCTTCGCTTCCGCAGAGAACAAATCCGCACTTGGGCTGCGGCTGGAGCGTCCACGGATCGGTGAATGTGCCCCATCGTGTTTCCATTTTTGAAAGACCCGTTTCGTAGCGCGCGACGACAACGCTGTGCTCGTCCACTTCGAGGCCAGCGGGGTCGTCTACCATCGCCATCACTTCGAGCGGTGCTCGTCCGCCCATGAACCACGTGCCTAGCGTCGTCCCGTATCCGAGATAATCGAGCAGCGACCCGCCGCCCGCGTCTTTTTTGTAAAACCAGCTCGCTGCTTTTTCCTCCGCAGTTGGCTCCTTCTCGATTTTATCCGCGCCGTGGTAGAGCGGGCCGCGGTTTCCTCCGTAGTGGTGAAACTCTCGCACTTCCCCGATGGTGCCCTGCTCGATGAGTCGCATCGCGGTGACCATGGATTCCATCCAGCGCATGGGCCAGTTGATCGCCAGCATCCGGCCCGGCTGCATCGCGGCGACCATCGCATCCGCTTCTGCGAGCGATGCGGCGAAAGGTTTCTCCACAAGGATGTGCGCACCATACGGAGCAACGCGCCGCACATACTCGCCATGTCGCGCGGCGGCGGGGCAGAGCAGCACCACATCGGGCTTCGCTTTTTCCATGCATGCATCCACATCGGTGAAGACGCGCTCGGGCGGGATGCTGAAATTGCGCACCGCCTCGGCCATGCGCGCAGGCTGCTCGTCGCAAATGGCCACGATTTCAGCGCATGGATGCTCGTGCGTGTAGCGGAGCAAGTCGCCCATGTGGAAGTGATCGAAGTTGATGCCGGCAATACGGAATGTGGACATACCGCTAGTGCATCCCTCACTGAGGAAAAACTTCCAGTCTGAAATTACGCCAACTCTCGTGCTGGCTCCCCGCGACGTCGCCGCTGTGGCCTAGAAAAAGATCGGGATGATCAGGATCGCCACGATGTTCACCACTTTGATCATCGGGTTAATTGCAGGGCCGCTGGTGTCCTTGTAAGGATCGCCGACGGTGTCTCCGGTGACGGCGGCTTTGTGCGCTTCGCTGTGTTTGCCTCCGTGGTGGCCGTCCTCAATGTATTTCTTCGCGTTGTCCCAAGCACCGCCGCTGGAGGTCATCGCGATGCCCATGAAGAGGCCCGTCACGATGCTGCCGACAAGCACACCGCCGAGAATCTTCGCTCCATCCGGCAGCGCGGCGACTGCGATCACGGTGGCAAGCGGGAGCAGCGCGGGGACGATCATCTCCTTGAGCGCTGCCTTGGTCACGATGTCCACGCAGGTGCTATAGTCCGGCGTGTCGGTGCCTGTTAAAATGCCGGGCTTGAGACCGAGCTGGCGGCGCACTTCCGTGACAACGGCACCGGCTGCGCGACCGACTGCGCTCATGCTGAATGCGCTGAACAAATAGGGAAGGAGACCGCCGATGAAGAGTCCGATCATCACTTTCGGGTCGTTCAGCGAAAAGCCGAGAGTGTCGGCAATTTTTGCCTTGGCTGCCACGAGCGCGTCTGGAGCGAGTGAGGCTAGGCCGAGTTCGAGGTGGTGGCGCAAATCCACGAAGTAGCTGCCGAAAAGAACCACCGCAGCGAGACCGGCGCTGGCGATTGCGTAGCCCTTCGTCACCGCTTTCATCGTGTTGCCGACTGCGTCGAGTTCGTCCGTTGTCTTACGCACTTCGGGTGGCAGACCGCTCATCACGGCGATGCCGCCCGCGTTGTCAGTAATTGGGCCGAACGCATCGAGGCTGATGATGATTCCCGCCATCGAGAGCATCGCCATCACGGCGACTGCGATTCCGTAAAGCCCGGCAAATTCAAAGCTGCCCCAAATCGCCGCGCCGATGCACAGCACCATCGGAGCCGTCGCCTGCTGCCCGATTGCGAGGCCAGCGATGATGTTCGTCGCGTGACCAGTTTCCGACGCCTTCGCGATTTTCCGCACCGGGCCGTATTCGGTGGATGTGTAGTAATTGGTAATCATCACCGCCACGCCCGTCATCAAAAGCCCCACGATGCTCGCGAGGAAAATCCCCTGCGTGGTCAGCGCCGCGCCTTCCTTCATCGGTAGGCCGTTCGGGAACATCGTCGTCGTGATCGGGTAAAACGCCGCCGCCGACAAAATGCTGCTCACCAGCACGCCGCCCATCAGCGCCGCCGCTGGCTTGAGCTTCGTCATGTTCACAAAAATCACCCCGATGATGCTGGCGATGATCGCCGCGCCGCCGATGACAAACGGATACGCCACCGCAGCCGTCGTCGCGCCAGTCGCCGCCGTCAGCGCGCCCACGAGGACTGCGCCGATGAGCGAGACAGCATACGTTTCAAAAACATCCGCCGCCATGCCTGCGCAATCGCCCACGTTGTCGCCCACGTTGTCCGCAATCGTCGCCGGGTTGCGTGGATCATCTTCATCGAGATTCTGCTCCACCTTGCCGACGAGGTCCGCGCCCACATCGGCAGCCTTCGTGTAAATGCCGCCGCCCAGTCGTGCGAAAACCGAAATTAGCGAAGCACCGAGCGCGAGCCCGATGAGACTGCCGACAGCCTTGTCCGGCTGGCACTGCGCCACCGCGAGGTAAAAGCCACCCGTCGAAAGCAACGCGAGCGCCACCACGAGCAGGCCCGTCACCGCGCCGCCGCTGAACGCAGCCTGCAACGCCTTCTTCGCACTCGTCCGCGCGCCTTCCGCAGTCCGCACATTCGCTTTCACAGCGATACGCATCCCGATGAAGCCCGCCGCCAGCGAGCACACAGCCCCGACGACGAAGCCGATGGTCGTCGGCCCATCCTTGGTAAAATAGAGCACGATCGCGATGACCACGCCGATAGCGGAGATGGAGACGAGCTGCCTGCCGAGATACGCCTTTGCGCCTTGCTCGATTGCATTCGCGATGAACTGCATTTTCTCCGTCCCGGAAGAAATCGAGAGCAGTGATTTAATCAGCCAGAGTGCAAACACCAGACCCACCGCGCCACAGGCGAGGGAAAGCGGGATGCCATTTTCAATGAGGGATGCGAGCGTCAAAGCCATGTCCAAAAAATAAGTTGTAGGTTAAAGGGCGCGGGAGGGTAGTCGTCCCATTTCATCTGGCAAGTGCGCAGTTGCGAGAAATGGCGGGAGCAGAGTGGCGGTTACAAAGTGGCGTGTAGCGAGTGGCGAGTGGCGGGTGTCGTGTCGTCCCGACGGGTGGGAGCAAGTCTGTTAGCGTGGCTTTCAAAATCATGATGGTGGCAAACATACTCACCATCCGAGCCACGGGCAGGCACGCCACTCGCCTCTCGACACCCGCCACTTTGCTCTCCGCGCCTAGCGCACCCAAAAAAGCAGCACGATAGTTCCCAGAATTACCCCGATGATGATCAGCCAGATGAAGAGCAGGAAAGGCGGTGGGGCCTCCTCCAATCCTTCCGATGTGGCGCGAAAGCGCGCTGGGCAACAGGGGCATTTGGCGTAGCGGTAGCCGATGTAGCGCAGGAAACTCCAGCGGACTTTCTCATAGGGAAAGCGCCGGTCGCATACAGGGCAGGTGAGGACTGCTTCTTTGACTGGCATAGGTTGAAGGTGGGTGCTTGGGAGCGCGAGTGAAGGTGGCGCTAACTACCAAAGTTTTTCTCCAGTTGGCAAATGATATTAAATTCATGTGCAGATTGAGCATTGGGGGCGGGGAATGAGTGGCGCGTGGCGAGTCTGCTCGCGGTTTGGGCGGTGGGATAGTGCCTATCTCGCGCAATATAGGCACTATATGGCCTATATGAGCGGTTGCCTTTCCAGGATGGTTTATTCGCCGATGTGCCCGGCGAGGAGGCCGGAGATGGTGTCGGCGGCTTTTTCGATGGCGGCGGAGTCGCGGCCTTCGATGAGGAGGCGGATTTTTGGCTCGGTGCCGCTGTAGCGGAGGAGGACGCGGCCTGCGCCTTTCAGACTTTCCTCGGTCTGCTGGATGAGGGCGAGGATGTCGGGCATGGTCTCGATGGGGCGCTTTTCGCGGACGCGGAGGTTGCGCTGGGCCTGGGGGTATTTTTTCAAGACGCGCTTGAGTTCGCTCAAGGGTTTGCCGGTTTCGGCGATGATGCGGAGGATTTGGAGGGCGGCTACGATGCCGTCGCCGGTGGTGCTGTGGTCGCGGTAGATGAGGTGGCCGCTTTGTTCGCCGCCGATGTTCAAGTCCTGGGCGAGCATGGCTTCGATGACATAGCGGTCGCCGACTTTGGTGCGAAGGACGCGGCCATGGTGTTCGCGCAGGGTGTCATCGAGGCCGAAGTTGCTCATGACGGTGGCGACGAGGGTGTTTTTCGCCAGGGTGCCGCGGCGAATGTGATCAACGGCGGTGATGGCGAGGATTTCGTCGCCGTCCACGATGTCGCCTTTTTCGTCGCAGAGTTGAAGGCGGTCGGCGTCGCCGTCGTGGCTGATGCCGATGTGTGCGCCGGTTTCGCGGGTGAGGCGGGAGATTTCCTCCGGGTGGGTGCTGCCGCAGTTGGCGTTGATGTTTCGCCCGTCGGGCTGGTTGTGGAAGGTGGTGACGCTGGCGCCGAGTTCGCGGAGGATCCAAGGGCTGCTTTTGTAGGCGGCGCCGTTGGCGGTATCGAGGGCGATGTGGATGCCTTCGAGGGTGAGTCCTTTTGGAAAGCTGGATTTGGCGTGTTCGACGTAGCGACCGAGGGCGTCGTCGATGCGCTTTGCCTGACCGATTTTGCCAGCGGTGGGGCGGATGTTTTCGATTTCGCCGCTGAAGACGAGGCTTTCGATGCGCTGTTCGATGTGGTCGTCGAGTTTGTAGCCGTCGTGGCGGAAAAATTTAATGCCGTTGTCTTCGTAGGGATTGTGGGAGGCGCTGAGGACGATGCCGGCGTCGGCGCGCAAGGTGCGTGTGAGGTAGGCGACGCCGGGTGTGGGCAGCGGGCCGAGGAGAAAAACGTCCACGCCCAAGGACATGACGCCGGCTGCGAGGGCATTTTCGAGCATATAGCCGGAAAGGCGGGTGTCTTTGCCGATGACGATGATGGGGCGGCGGTCGGTGCGATGAGTGCCCGCCTGTGTGAAGACATGGGCGGCAGCGCGACCAAGTTTGAGGGCGGTCTCGGCGGTGACTGGTTCGAGATTGGCGACGCCGCGGACGCCGTCGGTGCCGAAGATTTTGCGGTTACTTTCCATGTGCAGAAGCGCCGAAATCCACTCCGGGCGTGGCGGGTTTAGGCTGCGATGTCGTCGTGTCGCTGAGCTGGCTTTTTTGGATCACTGCCCACAGGAGTGTCGCCAGCAGGAGGGAGACGATTTTCGCTACAGCGTTGTTGGTGAATAGTTCCTTCATTTTCGGTGGTGGTGTCTTCCGTGATGAGTAGTTCGGCGAGGCGCTTGCGCAAGCTCTCCGGTGTGAAATCGCGCTCGAGCCGCCCGCGATGTGCGAGGGAGACGACGCCGGTTTCTTCGCTGACGATGAGGACGATGGCGTCGCTTTCCTCGCTCAGCCCGATGGCGGCGCGATGGCGGAGACCGAGGTTGCGGTCCAAGTCTTGCCGCTGGCTGACGGGGAAGATGCACGCAGCGCTGGCGATGCGGTCTCCACGAACGATGAGGCCTCCGTCGTGCAGCGGGGTTTTTGGATGAAAGATGGAGACGACGAGTTCGGGCGAGAAGATGCTGTCAACTTCGACGCCGCTTTCGATGTGCGACTGGATGTCCGTCCCGCGCTCGATGGCGATGAGTGCGCCGAGGCGGCGGTTCGAGAGGTCGAAGGTGGTCTCGGCAAGAACTTCGACGGTCTCGCGCTGCTGGAGCTGTGTCCCGACGAGGCGGTGGCTGCCGATTTGCGCAAGCAGGCGGCG
>JBEIQV010000338.1:0-3296 GCA_040376335.1 Verrucomicrobiia bacterium
ACGCACGCAGCGAGATTTTAAAAATGCAAAGCATCGTGCGTCGCAAGATGGGGCAGACATTCAACGCCGTCCTGCGCGCTATCGTCGGCATCCGCATCGCCGACACGCAATGTGGCTTCAAAGCATTTCGCCGCACTGCACGACAGGCGATCTTCTCGCGGCAGAAACTCAATGGTTTCGCCTTCGATGTAGAAGTCCTCCTGCTCGCAGAAAAGCTCGGCCACCGCATCGCCGACCTTCCCGTGCAATGGAAGAACGCCGAAGGCAGCAAAGTGCATCTCATCCGCGATTCGTTCCGAATGTTGCGCGACGCGCTGCGTGTGCGTCGCATCGTCGATCAAGCTATGAGAGAGGATATCGAAGCACGGGGCTAGCACTCACAACGCACCGTTTCATGCACGATACCTCCGGCGCTGAATACAGCTTACAGGCGGAAGGCGGAGATGCCTATCACGGTGCCGACTGCGCCGAGCGCGAGGGCGATGAACCACAGGACACGCCAGCGCGATAGAATGGATACGCTGGCGATGACGATGGCGATTTGCAGTGCGAGTGCAGCATGGTCGCAGCGATCGTTGATTTCAGAGGACTTTATTGCCTGCTCCCGCGCTGTTTTTGCGAGTGCGGAGATTTCCTTTTCGTCCGCGTCGTAGCGTGTGATTTCGTTTTTCAGCCAGTCTATGTGCTTTGGGGTATCGGCTGAGACGGCCTGTATCCGGGCAAGGATGTCGCTCTCGGCGCGGGCGATGGTGCCTTTGATGCTTTTGCTTTGGAAACGCGCCCATTGGTTGGCGGACTCGTTGGTCTGGATGATGGCGTCGGTCTTGGCGTTGTCGCCTTTGTTGCCGATGACGCTGAGCGCGACGGCGAGGGCGGCGATGCTGATGGCGACTTGTTTCTCGAAGGGGTCCTTGGCCTCGGGAATTTCGGGTGCTTCTGGCATGGCTGCGCTCCTACTTTAAAACCAACGATAGAGGAAGAAATATACGAGCACTCCGGTGACGCTGACATAGAGCCAGATCGGGAAGGTGACTTTTGCCCAGCGGCGATGCTGCTCGAAGCGCGCAGCGAGTGCGTGGCGCATGGTGATGATGGCGAGAGGCGGCACGGCTATCGCGAGGATGATGTGCGTGATGAGCATCGTGTAGTAAATGGGCCGCCATGCGCCTGTGCCTTGGAATGGAGTATGGACGCCTTGCACGAGAATTTTGTGCGCGACGTAGAAGATGAGGAAAATGCAAGAGACGAGAAATGCTGCGCCCATGAGCATTCCGTGGGCTTTTTTGCGCTCGGCTTTGATGGCGGCGATGCCGGCGATGAGCAGGACTCCGGCGGTGGCGTTGAGGCTGGCGTTGATGGCTGGTAGGTCGGATGCGGTCATGACGAAATGAAATTTTTACTACTCAGCGAGCAGGCGCTTGATGTCGGCGACGAGTCGCTGGTGGTCTTTTTCGGCGGTCTCGCCGACGCCGTTGTAGTAGGCGCGGATGGTGCCGGTTTTATCCACGAGGACGAGCTTGGTGCTGTGGATGAATTTGTCCGCGATGCTGACGTCGTCGGGTTGTTCGACGAGCGCGAGTTTGAAACCCTCGATGCTGAGTTCAAAAATCGAGTCGTGCTCTCCGGTGAGGAAAGCCCATCGGTCGTCCGCTTTCATGCGCGATGCGTAGTCGCGGAGCACGGCGGGCGTGTCGTTATTGGAATCGGTGCTGATGGAAACGAAGCGGACGCCGGGCTCGTCGCGAAATGCCTGATGCACTTTGCCCATGTTGTTGCTGAGAATGAGGCAGGTGCCGATGCAGTTGGTGAAAAAGAAATCGGCGACCCAGACTTTGCCACGGAGGCTGGCGGAGTCGAAAGGCTGTCCGCTACGCTCGGTGAGCGTGAATTGCGGGACGGGATAGAGCTTGGGAAGTGGCTTGGGTGCTTCGCCGCAGCCGGCGATGAGGAAGAAAAAAAGTGCGCAGAGCCCGATGCCACGGGCGGCGTGTTTGGATTCCGGTTTCATGCTTTCGTGAAGACCATGAGGCCGAGGATGAGCGGGAGGTAAATGATGCTGGCGAAGAAAAGACGCCGCGCGACGGGACGCGAGCGGTCGGCCCAAAAATGCACTGCGGCGAGGAAGAAGATGCTGTTTAGCACGAGTGCGCCGCCGAGGTAGTTGCCGCCTGCCTGCCCGGCGTTGAATGGCACGAGCGTTACCGCTGTGAGCAGGAGCGTGAAGATGAAAGCGGTGGCTGCGGTTGGAACACCGGTGTTGTCGTCGCGCTTCAGCATGACGAGTCCGGCGGCGCGGTATTGGTCGCGATACATCCACGCGATGGCGAGGAAGTGCGGCATTTGCCACGTGAACAGCACGCCGAAGAGCACCCATCCGCCGAGCCATGAAGTCGGCCCGGCGGCGACCCATCCGACGAGCGGTGGAATCGCGCCGCTCACAGCTCCGACGATGGTGCACCATGCATTGACACGTTTCAGCGGCGTGTAGATGAGGACGTAGATGACGATGGTGCTCGCGGCGAGAACTGCGCTGATGGCGTTCACGGCAAACCAAAGCCATACACTGCCAATCACACCCAGCGCGATGGCGATTACGAAGGCCGCGCCTTTTTTCATGCGGCCCGCGACGATGGGTCGGGATGCGGTGCGCGCCATGAGTGCATCCACTTTCACCTCCCAAAGTTGATTGAACGCAGCGGCGCTTGCGGCACAGAGCGCGGTGCCAAGCATCGCTTGCAAAAGACGGAGCAATTTGATTTCGCCGGGTGCGCCCATCCAGTAGCCGACAAACGTGGTGATGAGGACGAGAAGATTGAGCCGTGCCTTTGTGAGATCGAGCAGGTCGGCGAGGATGCCGGGTTCGGCGCTCGCGTGCGGGACTGTGGCGGCGGCTGGCTCGCTCATTTTGATTTACGCAGTTGCTGGCTGCGCGCTGGGCCGGCTTGTGCGTGCAGCGAGCATGGCGATGGTGGCGCAGATGAGCGCACCGACGAGGACGTGGGTGTTCGTGATGTGCGACTGGCGACCGCGCCAGATGACGAGGACTCCGAGGATGAATTGCAGCACGATCATCGTGAGCAACGCCTTTGCCGGAGTCGTGAGGAACGTCTCGCCCTTGGCCCGCTTGATGATCCCGATACTCATTCCGATGATGTGGCCCGTGAGCAAAATCGGGAGGATGCGCGTGTGGAGAAAATGAATCATCAACCGGTGGCGAAGAGCACCGTCCCCTGCCGCCCATGCATCGGGCCATAAACCGCCAGTTGCCTGAGCCGATGGCCACGAAGGAATCAGCA
>JBEIQV010000152.1:0-7967 GCA_040376335.1 Verrucomicrobiia bacterium
GGCGCAGTGGAAACATTTGATATTGAATCCCTGCTTCAGTCAGGCCGTCTCGCCCGAGTGATCGATCTATTCCGTGACTTTGCGCAGATAGGGCGCCTTGCAAAAGAGCTTCCGGCTTTTATTCCCGCACGTCTCGCTAAACTTGATGAAGTTGCCAGCACTTCAGCTACCCGCCCACCTGCCGAGATACTGGCGCGTCTCGGTATCCGTGTTCATATTGCTGATGCGCGCAATACAGGACTGTCGGACGCGTCGGTAGACTTTATTTTTTCGCACTCCGTTTTTGAATATGTGCCCCGCGCTCCGTTTGTAGAATTGATGCGCGAGTTCCGCCGTGTGGCCCGACCCGGAGCTGTGACGAGCCATTACATCCGTCTAAGTGACCAGTATCACCACTTCGATCATAATCTCTCGCAATTTAATTTCCTTCGCTACACCGCCCGGCAGTGGAGATGGTTCGACAGTCCAATCATCCCGCAGAGTCGTCTGCGCATTTCAGACTGCCGTGAAATTTTCCAACAAACTGGCTGGCGGGTTTTCTGCGAAGAAAACACCAATGGCACCCTAGAAGATTTGCGCCGTGTGACGCTCGCCCCGGAGTTTCATGCTTATCGCGAGGAAGACTTGATGGTTGTCGGGACGTGGATGGCGGCTGACTAGCGTCCGGCCATTTGATCAGCTACCAGTCGTGCGAGTTGTGCGGCTACGGCGCCTGCGGGTTGGTGAGTGGAAATCAGAGACCAGTTTTTATGGGACTCTGCGAGGGCCCTCAGCTCGGTGCGCTGGCGTTCGATTTCTGCAACAGAGAGTTCAGGCTTGCGGGCGTGGATGACTTCGGAAGGTGCATCAAGCACGACGACGAGGTCGGGTTGCGGAGCAAAGCGGTGAAGGCGCCGCGCAAGCCATCCTGCGCGTGCGATACGATAGCGGCGCGGGTCCACGGCCACGTCGGCGAGCGTGCGGTCGAAGATGACGAATGAACTGCGCACTTTTGCGGGGCGGACTCGTGAGAGCCAGCCGATCCACGTATCAGCGAGATAATAGAGCAGCTTCAAAGTGCTGAGCGGGCCGGGTCGCGGTGGTTGTCCGTGTGGGTTGGTGACGGGCGGGCCGTCGGTCTGCTGGCCGACGTGCGGGCGAAAATGGAAATGATCTTCGCGGCGGAAACACCCCTCCAATAATGCACGCGCACCTACGAGGGCAGTGGTTTTTCCCACGCCATCGGGCCCGAGCAGGCCGAGCACAAACCCGGAAGGATGGCGAAAACGATCCCACATGCGCCCTAACTCCCGTAGTTTTCCGCGCCAGCTGTAGTGATTGCGGGAAAAAAGAACGCGTCCCAGCGGTCGCCAGTCCTCTGGCGGGCTGGAGAGCCACTGTTCAAGGGTGCGACCAGTTTTTCCAAATGCGCGTTCGAACTGTGCCTCCGCTCCAGCCCGATCCTGCTCCCAGAGCGCGCGGAGCCGCGCCAGATAGTCGGCGGGATTTTTCTTTTTTGCGTCAAAAAGCTTTGTTGCTTCGTAAATGAATTCAGCCGCCGGTGCCGGTGCCCAGTAGCGCCCGTGGCGTCGGCGATTCGTGAGCAGCACTTGCTCGGGCACGAGCAACCGGCAAATCCGCGCGTAATGCGAACACGCGTCGAGTTTCAGGAAATGGCGAGGGTCGGCTAGGCTGATGAGCGTGGAGTAATAAGCAGTCAATCCGTGCCGCAGTGTGGCAACCAACCGCCATCCGTGCCGTCGCGCGATTTTGGCCAGAATGCCCGGTATGTGTGGCAGGTGTGCGCAGGGAACGGCGTAATCCACATCGTGCTCGATACCCATCGGCAGGTGCTCATAGCCGTGGAGGATCACGTATTCGATTCCGCGATGCTCCAATTCGGTGAAGAATGCGTCGAACAACTCGATAGGTTCGCAACTCATGTGAGGCACCTTGGCTTATTGATGAGCGCCGTGGCAACTCTCTTGCACCGCGTGCCCTTTGCCCGTTAATTTGTGGTTCATGCAAACGCGCCGTATCGGCACCCTCAACGTCTCACTTCTCGGTCTCGGCACAGGACGCCTCGCCTCGCTCGGCGCTGGCCACTCGCGCGCAGATGCGGAACGGTTATTCGATGTGGCGAGTGAACTTGGCGTGAACCTCATTGATACTGCGGATAGCTACGGCGCCGGGGCGTGTGAGCGTTTAGTCGGCGAATTATTGAAGGGAAGGAGGGAGAAGTTCTTCATCGCCAGCAAGGCAGGCTACACCTTTGCCGATCTACCGGGGCCATTTCGGGCGCTGAACCCGTTTGCAAAAAAAGCACTCCACCTCCTTGGTAGGAGACAGAATTTCACACCCCGCCATATCCGTGCCTGCGTGGATGCCAGTCTGGGCAGACTCGGTCTGGATTTCATGGATTTTTTCCTACTGCACACCCCGCCTGCTGGAGCGATGGAAAATCTCGCCTTGCTCGACACGCTTCGCGATGTGCAACGCGAAGGAAAGATTCGCCACTTCGGAGTATCGAGCGACGATCTCGCAGTGCTAGAAGCCGCAGCGCGCACGCCCGGTTGCGTGGTGGCGCAAACTCCAGTGAATCCGATGCCGCAGGGTGCATATCTTACCGCCTCGTCCGCACTACTAGCGGCAGGCGTGGGTATCGTGGCAAATCAGGTCTTTCTCTCCGGCAAGTTGCTCGCTTCCAGCGCCTCCGGGCGTGTGGATGAAATCGTGAAGGAACGAGGCATCACCCGCAGCGCCGTGCTGCTTGGTTATGCCATTGCGCAGTCTGGTGTCGCGTGCGTGCTCAGCGGCACTGCGAATGTGGAGCACCTGCGTGCAAACGCCACCGCAATAAATACACAGCTTTCCGCCGAGGATTGCGCTCGCCTGCGTTCCGTATGATCGAGGACGCGCGAAAAATCCCAGCGGGCACGACACTCGACGCCGATCTGTGCATCATTGGCGGCGGCCCGGCGGGCATTTCCATCGCACGGGAATTTGCGGGCACGGGAAAAAAGGTGATCCTTATGGTCGGTGGCGCAAAGCGCGAGCGAGCGGACTATCGCGACCTCTACCGTGGTTTTGCGGAGCCGCCGGGCAGCCATGAACCACTGGAAGAAAACCGCCCGCGTGTTCTCGGCGGGGGCACGACAGTCTGGGGATCGCGTTGCGTGCCCTACGATCCGATTGATTTTGAGAAGCGCGAATGGATTCCACACAGCGGATGGCCGATCACTTACGAATCGCTGCGTCCTCATTTCGAGCGCGCAAATGTGATCTGCGAAACAGGTGACTTTCGCTATGACGCCCGCGATGTATTCCCCGATAAACAGCGCGAAATGATCGCGGGCTTTGACGGTGCCGATATAGCGACGTGGCAGTTGGAACGGTGGGGGCCGCCGACAGATTTTGGCAGGCGCTATGAAAAGGATCTACGCACCGCAGAAAACATCTCCGTGCTGCTCCACGCGCACGCGACGAACCTCCAGCTCGAAACACACGGAAGCGCTCTGCGGCACATATCGGCGGTGACCGCTCCGGGCCACGCATTCACTGTGCGTGCGCGGCGTCATGTGCTCGCGTGCGGCGGGCTGGAAAATGCGCGGCTGCTGTTGGCGTCGAACGATGTGGTCGGAACGGGAATAGGCAATCACTCGGATTGTGTGGGGCGCTACTACCAGTCGCATCTTTTTGGCGTGATTGCCTACGCACGCCTGCGCGATCCCAACAAAGACTTCATCTATGAGTTCGAGCGCGACGGCGAGGGCGTATATTGCCGCCGCCGTTTCGCGATTACGCCGGAGGCACAACGCGGGCGCCGCATCGGCAACGGCATTGGCTTTTTCTTTCGCCCGCCCATCGCGCACGCCGTGCATCGGAATGCGCTCTTCTCGGCGACATTTCTCGGTAAGTTTTTTGTGAGCAGTTTTAAGCGTTACGGAGTGGGCGGCGGCCTTCGGTGCATCCGGCAGGAGCAGGGCGCGTTGCGCGAACACTTCGGCGTGGTGCTGCGCAATGCCCCCGCGCTTGTCCCGCAGGTCGTGCGCTTGATGCAACAGAGGTTTTTTGCGAAGCGCCGTCTACCCATCGTGCTAGCACCGCGGAAGGCGAATCAGTTCCACCTTTTCTACCAAACGGAGCACGCGCCGAATCCCGAGAGCCGCGTGGTCTTGCACAGCGAGCGCGATGCGTTTGGGATGCCTCGACTGGAAGCGCGCGTGCGTTTTACGGAAAGTGATTTTGTAACAGTGCTGGAAATGCACCGGCTCATGCGCGAACGATTTGCGGCGAGCGGGGTGGGGGATTTCATTTACGACGATGTGGAACTTCGTGCGAAGCTTGATGGCGAAGGACGGAAGTTTAACTCGAATGCACACCATATTGGCACCACACGGATGAGCGACGATCCCGCGAGCGGGGTGGTGAATGCGCAGTGCCGTGTGCATGGCGTGGACAATCTTTTTGTCGCTGGGTCGTCCGTTTTTCCCACGAGCAGCCATGCAAACCCCACGCTCACCCTCGTGGCGATGGCGCTGAGGCTGGCGGATCACTTAAAAGAAGAACTCTCGTGTTAGAGCGGATATTTCTCAGCGGGGCGCAGCGGCGGTTGTTTGCAAAAGGGGTGCCTGTGTTTTGCTATCACAGCCTCGGGCCTGCTGCTCACGGGGCGCGCGATCCGTTTTTGTGGGTCGGTGCCGCTGAATTCAGTCAGCAGCTCGCTGCGCTGCGTGTGGCAGGAATTGAAAACGGGACGCTCCACGATGTGGCGAACTCCGCAAACGCCGGGCTAAAGGCGGTAATCACGTTTGATGACGGCTGCCGGAATGTAATCGAGCACGGACTGGAGCCGCTGCGGCAGCACGGATTTACTGCGATACAGTATCTCGTTGCGGGGATGATCGGCGGACAAAATGAATGGGACGTGCGCAAGGGCGATGCGCCCGTGCCCTTGATGAATCACGACGAAGTGCGAACGTGGCTGGCGGCAGGACATCAAATCGGCTCACACACACTCACCCATCCAGTGCTCACGAAGTGTGCGAATGCACGGGAAGAAATATTTACGAGCAGGAAAAAACTGGAGGACGAATTTGGAGTCGAAGTGAGGCACTTCTGCTATCCGCACGGAAAATGGGACGAGCGCGTGCGCGATCTCGTCCGCGAAGCTGGCTACACAAGCGCCTGCACAGTCGCGCCGGGTGTCGCGATGGCAGGCGAGCAGATGTTCACACTGCCACGTTTCTTTGCCTACTCCGGGACACGGCTCGCAGCAAAGGCCCTGCATCGGCTGTTTCGTAGATAATCCCCGGCACCCCTCCGCGCGCTACTTCGATCCGACCACACGCCCGGGCCACCACGCCGTCGGTTTCAGCGCGTGTTTCGTCACACGTTGATTGGGATTTTCACGGGTAAAAATCGAATACTCGAACGGTTTCAGCGAATACGCACCGCGCCGCCATGTGCGCAAGCGATGATGCAACAGCCAGAGCTGCCAGGTCGCCCGAATCCACCAAGGTGCCATCGCAAGTTTTCGAGCACTTTCATCAACTGCGACCGGCTTGGTGCCGAGATTTTCCCCAGTGTCCGTGAACGTGGATGTGAAAACCGGCAACACGCCAAAACGCACCCCCCGGCGCAGCAACTCCATCACGTAAAACACATCGCCGAGCGCCCGCCATTTCGTGTCGAAATACAGCCCCATCTCATGCACCACGTGGCGGCGGATGAAAAAGGCGGACGTGAGCACGGGGAAGCGCACCCAGGTGCTGAGCCGGCCCGGCGTGAGAGCGAGACGGTGGCAGAGGTAGCTGGCGTTGGGATCCACGATCACCGTGTCCGCCGCGCAGGCATCCACCTCCGGGTGTTCCTCAAAAAATCGCGCCACTGCAGCGAGCGCGCCGGTGAGGTATTGCTCGTCGCAATTCAAATAAGCCAGCACATCGCCCGTCGCTCGCCGGAAGCCACGATTCACCGCGTCATACATACCCTGATCCTTTTCGATGAATGCCTTCACGCGCGGGTCGTGAGGCAGCCAGTCCTGAGTGCCGTCATCGGAGCAGGAGTCCTGCACGATATGCTCATGCTCAACTCCCTGCTGGTCTGCAACGGATGCGATGCAGAGCTTTAGCCAGTCCGAATTTCGGAAGCTCGGGGTGATGACGGAAAAGCGCATGGCGACAAATATGCGATCATTCCCGTGCGAGGCACGAAAGATTTTCACGCACGCTGACCACTTGCCAAAGCTGGTGAATGGTTGTTACGAGAAATGAATGCCACGTTCCAACAAACCCCTCGCGGTCGTCTGCCTTCTGCTTTTTTTACTCTCGGCGGCGTTTCATCTATTGAGCGCGGCGAAGGGGCATCCGCATTTTCGCGATCAGCATTTCGGTCCGGCGCAGTTGATTGCCAGCGGCGAGACGGATTGGTTGCATCCTGTAATTCCGGGCTTCACGGCGAACGATTCGCCAGTGGTGCAGGAACTGCCGCTTTGGCAGGGGCTTGCCGGACTCGCGATGAAAATAATGGGGCCGTGGGCGGGTTGGGCTAGCGTGGTTTCGCTGCTAATTTTTGCGACGGCCGCGTGGCCGCTTCATGCGCTGGTTCGCGCGCATGGCGATTCGCGCCGCGCTTGGTGGGCGCTCGCATTTTTCCTAGCTCAACCGCTTTCACTTTTTCTCGCAGGGTCCGCACAGACAGACGGGCTGTGTCTGGTTGCTTCGGTGTGGTTTCTTTATGGGTTGGACAGGATGCTTGCCACGAACCGTGCAGGCTGGATTGTTTTGGCTGCGGCTGCCGGCACTCTGACGGCCGTCTCGAAACTGCCGCTATTTTTCTGCACGGGTATCGCGGGGGCTCTACAGGTGATGGTGCGGCACCGCAAGGACTGGAGGCGCTGGGTGACAATTGCTGGTGTCGGTGTTTTCGGCTCAGTGATATTTCTTGCGTGGACGCATTACACTGACGGGCTGATGGCACAGGCGGAATTTCCATTGGTGGAATTGCGCGTGGGTGTGAATCCCGAGATGAAATACTGGTATTTCGGCGACCTTGCATTTCGGCTGGATGCGAAGAACTGGGTGAAGGGCGGCTGGCATTTTCTGAACGGCGAGATGGGCAGTTTCGCGCTTGTTGGATTACTGCTGCTTGGTTTTTTCACGAGTAAAAATGTGATTGCCCGCGTGATGATCGCCGGCGGCCTAGCGGCAACATTGGTTTTTGCCCACCTTGTGCTTCATCACTGGCATTATTTCATCATGTTTGCTGTTCCCTCTGCGCTCTTGTGTGCGGATGCCGTGGCATGGATCGAGGAGCGTGTGCCGGCTCCGAAACGGCAGTGGCTTCTTGCCATGGGTGCATTTGTGGCACTTGCGCTTTCGGGTGCGCAGGGGCTCATCGGTTCGGATGTGACTCTCTTTTTTGATCCCTATCCCAAGCGTGTTGCTGGGATCATGGCGGAACACTCGCAGCGTTCGGAGCGGTTGATGGTCATCGGAGGTGCCTGGGGTGGACGGGAATTGATTCTCGCAGAACGCAAAGGGCTGAGCATCTGGAACGCGGAACTTTTAGAAAAGCCGGAGAGCCTCGCGAGACTCAAAGCGCTGGGTTTTACGAAACTCGTGCTGCTGAGTGAATCGCCATTGCTTCATTCGGTGCAGGCGGTAAATCCCGGTCAGGCGGATCGAAAGCGCAGGTTTTATCAGCCGAAGATTACACCTTTAGTGCAGAGTTGGCCTGTTGTTTACCGGGATGAAAACATCTACATCGCCGCACTCCCGTGAGGTGGCTGACGACGCGATTTACTTCCGCTTGTAGTCGCCGCGGCTGAAGTATTTTTCCAGCCAGACGTAGAGGCAGATGAAGAGATAGCGGCTGCCCATTTCGCGGATTTTGAGTTTTGCGACGCCGGTGCGGCGGTTGCGCCAGGTGATGGGCATCGTGGTCCAGGAGTAGCCGCGCACGATGGCTTTGAGCGGGAGTTCGAC
>JBEIQV010000294.1:0-4040 GCA_040376335.1 Verrucomicrobiia bacterium
GGCGGAGTCTGGGGAGATTTTCGCGGGGTGCAATGTGGAGAACGCTTCCTACGGGCTGACGATTTGCGCGGAGCGCAACGCGGTGTTTCAGGCAGTCGCAGCGGGGCAGCGCCGTTTGGTAGCGTGCGCGATTTTTGTGAAGGGAGATAGTGTGGCGATGCCGTGCGGAGCTTGCAGGCAAGTGCTGCGAGAATTTGGCGCAGAGATGGAGGTGCTCTGTTTTAGCGACGCAGCGGAGCCAGTGCGTCGTTCTTTGGGCGAGCTATTGCCCGAGTCATTCGGCCCGGAGTCGCTGGGCTAGGTGCCGCGTGTGTTTCCCCAAAGCTGGACGTGGAGGCGGCAGCCGAGGCGGTAGCCGCGCTCTTTGCAAATCTCTGCGAGTTCGAGGCTGCGCGTGGCGATGGTTTCGGCGTTGATGCCCTCGGGCATGAGGAGGATTTTTTCCGGCGGAATGGGGACGCCGATTTCGCGGATGAGCATGTCGAGTTCATCCACATCGGCGGGATTGCGCACGACGACTTTGAACTGAAATGCGTAGCCCGCGATCCATTCACGCAGGACGGCGGGATTCCAGCGCGTGGCCTCGTGGCGCTCGCGCCATGCGGGAACTTCGGGCGTGGAGTGGGCGAGCTTTGGGCTGAGGGATGCGAGGTCGCACGCAATTTCGCCGGGCGCGATGGTGGCCGCGGTTTCGATGGTGATGTGGCGTCCGTCGGTGCGCAGCGCGGCGAGTAAATCATGGATGCCGCGTGCGACCATCGGCTCTCCGCCGGTGACAACGACGTGCTTCGCGCCGAACGCCTGCACTTTCTCCACGATTTGCGCGATGCTCATCTCGGTGCCTTCGGGTTTCCACGATGCGTAGGGCGTGTCGCACCACGAGCAGCGAAGATTGCAGCCGGAGGTGCGGATGAAAGTGGACGGCATTCCGACCAGTTCGCCTTCGCCTTGGATGGAGTGAAAGATTTCCGAAATGAGCACGCGGGGATGATTGCTGGAAATGTGCCGCGCGTCGAGCGGTGCGAATTTCCTGTTGTGCCCGCGCTGCATTTGCCGAAAGTCCACGATCTTTGCCAAAATGAACACGCCACAAGCCACACGTCACTCTCCGCCTCGTCCCGGTGCGCGTGTCGTCGTGGGCATGAGTGGCGGTGTGGATTCGTCGGTTGCGGCGTATTTACTCAAACAGCAGGGCTACGAGGTCATCGGCGTGACGATGAAGGTCTGGCCGCAGGACTGCATCACGCGCGCGGAGGACAAATGCTGCGGCCCACATGCCATCGCGGATGCGCGCGGTGTGGCTCACGCGATTGGCGTGCCGCATTACGTGGTGGATGAGTCGGTGAATTTCGAGCGCACGGTGATTGATTATTTTACCGAGGAATACAAAGCCGGACGCACGCCGAATCCGTGCGTGATGTGCAATGAGAAGGTGAAGTTCGGTAACCTGCTCGGAAAGGCGAAGTCCATCGGCGCGGATTTCATCGCCACGGGTCACTACGCCATCGCCGAGCATCTGCCCGAGCGCACGGTGCTCCGCAAAGGCCGCGATGGTCGCAAGGATCAGTCGTATTTTCTTTTCTCACTGCGCCAGCCGCAGCTTCAGCGCGTGATTTACCACTCGGCGCGATGGAGAAGCCGGAGATTCGCAGCATCGCTCGTCAGCTCGGGCTGAAGACGGCGGACAAGGAGGACAGTCAGGAAATTTGCTTCGTCCCCGGCAACGACTACAAGGCGTTCCTACGCTCGCACATGGGCGCAAAGGAGTTTCATCCCGGCAGATTGCGCGACAAGTGGGGCACGGATCTCGGCGCGCATGAGGGCATCGAGCTGTTCACCATCGGCCAGCGCAAAGGTTTGCCCGGCGGTTCGCCCACTCCGCGTTACGTGGTGGATATTGATCCCGAGACGAGCAGCGTGATTGTCGGCGAGGCGGAGGATTTGGTGTGTGATGAATTTACCATTTCAAATGCGACGTGGCATTGCGACGACAGCGCGCCATTTGAGGCGACGGTGAAAATCCGCTACGCAGCGCCCGCAGTTCCCGCGACAATCTTCCCCAGCGAAAAAGGCGAGGCGCGTGTGAAACTCAACACGCCGCAGCGCGCTGTGACGCCCGGCCAGGCGGCTGTCTGCTATCACGGAGATGAAGTGCTCGGCGGCGGCTGGATCGAGCGTCAGAAGGTCGCTGACCGCAAGCCAGTGACAGCCGCGCCGATGGGCGAAATCGAAGAACTCACCGGCCTCGGCGCAGGTTGTGGAGCGAAGAGGTAGCTCGAATTTATGAGCGGCAAGAGCGATCCGATGTGCATTTTGCTCAGCACATTTCCCGATGAGGAAACTGCGCGCCGCATAGCGAACACGCTCGTTGAAGAGCGGCACGTGGCTTGTGTGAATCTGCTGCCCAGTGCGACGAGCATTTATCGTTGGGAGGGAAAAGTGGAGAGCACGAAGGAGGTCGTGGCCATTCTCAAAACACGGGAAGCAAGCGCTACCGATGCGATGGCGCGCATCAAGGAACTGCACCCCTACGAAGTGCCGGAAATAGTTCAGATAGCGGTGAAGGACGCGCACCCTGCATACCTCGCTTGGGTGAATGAAAGTTGCGTTCGCTAAAGCGGCATCACTTTCCACATAAGTCCGGCGGGCTCGATGGTGAGCCACGCGAAACTTGGCGGCGCGCTTTTCGGTCTGCTGATGCAACCGGGATTGAGGAAGCGGACGCCGCCAATCGTTTCGTCGCGCGGGACGTGCGTGTGGCCGTGGAGGAAAAGGTCGCACTTCGGCGGGCAGAGTGTGGGGATGTGTTCGAGGTGGATGCGCAGTCCAGCGAGCGTGAAGTCGAGCGTCAGCGGCCACTCGCGTTCTTCGTCGCAATTACCCCGCACCACGCGCAACGGCGGGCCGAGTGTTTTTAAAGTCGCGATGATCTTCGGCGAACAAACGTCGCCGAGGTGCCAGATTGCATCGGCGTCGCGGATGCGCTCGCAGAGGGAATCCGGGAGCCGGTCATGCGTGTCAGATAGGACGGCGATTCTCACTCACTGTCCGGGCGGGCCGCTTGGGAGGACTTTGCGTGCGGAGTTTTGAACTTCGTAACTATTCTGAATGACTTCGCGGATGCGGAAAGCGGGGAGCACTTTGTCCGTGAATAAATCGAGGTTGCCGTCGGGTCCGATGATGGCGATGGCGAAGTCGCCGGTCAGTCCATACCGACTTGCGGAGGCTGCCCCGTTGTTGACGACGACGACGGGCATGTTGCTCTCCACTTCACCGTCTCCCTCGGAAAACGCTGCGGCGATTACGGTGCCTCGGCTTGCGAACTCCTGGTAAATCGGTGTGATGGCTTTGAGTTGTTTACGAAATGCTTTCGTCTTCGGCGTCTTCGTCAAAATAAGAATCACCGGCTGGCCGCGTAGGTTGCGCAGGGATTTGTTTCCGCCGATGCCCGAGTAGCTGAAGTCCGGGGCCGGACGCACGACGGGACTTGCGGCGAACAGGCTCGCGGCAAATGCAACCGCGCAAAGTGAAGTGATGATACCGGTGTGTGTCTTCATACTTTCATGATGTCCGCTTCCTTGATCGCCACGGTGTCATCCACTTTCTTGCCGTAGTCGTCGGTGAGCTTTTGAACGTCCTTCTCGAAGTTTTTGAGGTCATCCTCGGTGATAGCGCCTTCCTTCTGTGCTTTCTTTAAGCCTTCCATTCCGTCGCGGCGTGCAGAGCGGATACGCACGCGCGTTTCCTCTGCGATGGTTTTGCAGGTCTTCACCAAATCGCGGCGGCGTTCTTCGCTGAGTGCGGGAATTGGCAGGCGGATGATCTTTCCGTCCACTGCGGGGTTGATGCCGATTTTGGATTCCTTGATCGCTTTCTCGATGGCTTGCACGGTCGAGGCGTCGAACGGCGTGAGGACGAGCAAGCGCGGCTCCGGAGTGCTTATGGAGGCGATTTGTTTGAGCTTCATCGTCGCGCCATAGACATCCACGTCTATGTTTTCGACGAGTGCGGGCGAGGCTTTGCCGGTGCGGATGGCGGAA
>JBEIQV010000300.1:0-3858 GCA_040376335.1 Verrucomicrobiia bacterium
AAGCTCATCAAGCGCAAGGACGTGACCGCACTCGTCAATGCGTGCGACGCGGGCCGCGAGGGAGAGCTGATTTTCCGCAACATTGTCCGTGCATCCGGCGCGAAGCAGTCCATCAAGCGACTCTGGTTGCAAAGCATGACGACCGAGGCCATTCGCAAGGCATTCGCCTCGTTGCGTAGTGACGCCGAAATGCTGCCGCTCGCCGATGCGGCGACTTCGCGCAGCGAGTCGGACTGGCTCGTCGGCATCAACTCGACGCGCGCCTTCACCGCTTTCAATTCACGCGGCGGCGGCTTTTTGAAAACCACGGCTGGCCGCGTTCAGACGCCGACACTCGCCATTCTCGCCGAGCGCGAGGAAAAGATTCGCGCCTTCGTGCCGCGTGCATACTTCGAGGTGTTTGGGGATTTCGAGATCGCTGCGGGGCAGTATCGCGGACGCTGGTTCGATGAGAAATTTGACGGCAAGAAAACCGCAGACGAGCAAGCGAAAGCCGAGCGCATATGGGACAAGGCACAGGCCGACGAAATCGTAGCGAAGTGCACCGCCAAACCCGGCATTATCGAGGAGGAAAAGAAGGCGGCGTCACAAATTTCACCGCAGCTCTACGACTTGACGACGTTGCAGCGCGATGCGAACGGGCGCTTCGGATTTCCCGCGCGCATGACGCTGCAAATCGCGCAGGCGCTCTACGAAAAGCACAAGGTGCTCACGTATCCGCGAACTGATTCGCGCTATTTGCCGGAGGATCATCTTGCCACGGCGAAAGAAGTCATGGGCAGCTTCTCGGGCGAACTCGCCAAGCACGCGAAGAAGGCGATGCAGGCCGGATGGGTGAAGCCGAACAAGCGCATTTTCAACAACGCAAAGGTCAGCGATCACTTTGCCATCGTGCCGACAGGAACGGTGCCATCGGGACTCGACGACAAGGAGCAGCGCATCTTTGAACTCGTGTCGAAACGCTTCGTCGCTGTGTTTTATCCAGCGGCGCAATTTGAAGACACCACGCGCATCACGCGGGTTGAGAATGAGGCGTTCAAGACGACGGGCCGGATCATCACAGATCCGGGCTGGATGGCGGTGTATGGCCGCGAAGTCGAAGGCACGGACAGTGAAAAAGCCATCGTTCCTGCAAAGTCTGGAGAGAGTGCGCAGACGATCCTCGTGGAATCCAAGGAAAGCCTCACGAAGCCGCCTACGCGATTCAACGAAGGCACATTGCTCTCCGCGATGGAAGGCGCAGGCAAACTCCTCGACGACGAAGAACTCCGTGAGGCGATGAGCGAACGCGGACTCGGCACGCCAGCAACGCGCGCTCAAATCATCGAAGGATTGTTGTTCGAGGGATACCTCATCCGTGAGGGGCGCGACCTCATCGTCACGCAAAAAGGTCTCTCGCTGATCACGCTCCTGCGCAGTCTCGACATTCAGGCGCTCATCCAGCCCGCACTCACCGGCGAGTGGGAATTCAAGCTTCGCCAGATGGAGCGCGGAAAACTTTCCCGAGCCGCTTTCATGGGCGAAATCCGCGCGCTCACCAGCGACATCGTTGCGAAGGTGAAAGGATTTCAAGGCGAGGAAATCAAAGGCGACTGGAAGCCCCTCGAAGTAACATGCCCGAAGTGCGGCGCTGCCACTTTCTCCGAAACTTTCCGCAATTATAAATGCGACGGCTGCGGCCTCACCGTTTGGAAAACCATCGCCAGTCGCGAACTCGAACGCCACGAGACGGTCAAACTCCTCACCGAAGGCCACGTCGGCCCGCTCGAAGGCTTCCGCAACAAATTCGGTCGTCCTTTCAGCGCAGGCATCAAGCTCGACCGCGAAGAGTGGAAGACAAAATTCGACTTTGAGAGCGACGACGCAGCGGACGCAACACAGCCCGTGTGGGTGAATCCCGAGCCCGTCGGAAAATGCCGCTGCTGCAAAACCGGCCAGGTCTTCGAGACCGAAAACGCTTTTCAGTGCGATCAGCTCTTCGAAAAGAAATGCACTTTCAAAATGGGTAAGGTGATTTTGAAAAAAGGAATCGTCCGCAGCGAAGTCGCACGCCTGCTCGAAACCGGAAAGACCAGTCTCATGCCCGGCTTCGTCAGCGCCCGCACCGGCCGCACATTCAAGGCATTCCTCATTTTGAAAGACGACGGAAAAGTCGGCTTCGAATTCGCCCCGCGCGCCGAAAAGGAAAAGAAACCGAAGGCCTCAGCGAAGATCGTTGCCGAGGAATAGTTCACCTTACCCCTCGGCACGCAGCACGCCGTCGCTCAGGATTTTCACGCGCAATCCGCCGTGCCCTTTTAGTGCTTCCTCCGCGCCTTCGGCGAAAGCCAGGTTCATCCAGTAACACGGCGCGCTTTCCTGCGTGCCAAGAAAACGCACGCCCTGCACCTCGAATTCAACGCCGATGAGCGCGGGTAAATCGAGACCTTCGGTGACGATGTTGCGGCGAAAGACGCCGGGCGATTTGTCGTGCACACCAAATTGTGCGCACATCCGCTCGTAGGTTTCCCACGCGAAGAATGTGGCCTGTCCTTTGTAGTCAGTTTTGAAATCGAAGAAGCGATCGCCCTTGATGCCGCGCCCGGCGACGCAGCGCACCTGGGGCACGGCGACGATGGGATATTCGCCGGGCGGCTGTTCGTGGTGGCCGAAAAAATTGTGGCCGGGGCTGATGTAAAGTTGGCGGACGCGCACCGCTGTGGACATGGCGCGAACAAACCACGCATTACCTGCGATGCAATGCTGGTGCGCGAAATGTTTGTGCAATTCGCTGCATTTTGCGGCAAATGCCCCATGCGTTTTTCAGCCGTTCTACTTGCTGGAGGAAAGTCGTCGCGCATGGGTCGCGACAAGTCTGCGCTCATCGTGGATGGCGTGCCGCTTTGGCAGCGGCAACTCGCGGTGCTGCGCGCGACCGGTGCTGCGGAGGTTTTCATTTCTGGAAATGTGGACGGCCCGTATGCGGGGGCGGGCCTCGAAATCGTCGAAGACACGCGCCGTGAAAGTGGCCCGCTTGGCGGGATTGCGTCGGCGCTACGGCGTTGCGGCGAAGAGTGGTTGCTCGTGCTGGCAGTGGATATGCCAGCGATGACGTCGGATTTTTTATGCTACCTCACAGACGCCGCGCGCAAAGGTGCGGGCGTTGTGCCTGTAACGGATCGTATTCAGCCGCTCGCCGCGCTTTACCCGTGTGCTTCTCTCGAAATCGCCGAGACTCAGTTGCGCGACGGACGGTTAAAAATGGAGTGTTTTGTGGACGAACTTGCTGCGCGTTCACTCGTCCGTCGGATTGATGTGCCAGCGGCGCAATGGCCGCTTTTCACCAACTGGAACACGCCCGGTGATGTTGTTGACGGACGGCTTGCGCCAAAATGATCCGCCCTATGGGCGAAGTGCTTGCGAAGTGGGTGTCTGTCCTCGTAAAAGCGCGGCGATGAAACCTCACCAGCCCGCCCAGTGCAGCAACAGTGAACGCGTATTTTAAACAGCTATGACGCCAGAATCACACCACGACGATTGGGATGCGCACTGGGACCGCTATGCGGGCTCTGCTAGCCAGAACCCCGCGCAGCGGATGAGGCATGAACTGGTCGCGCGCATTCTGCGAAACGGAGCGCAGGAGAAGATGCGGCTTTTTGACATCGGCAGCGGGCAGGGGGACATGCTGGCGAAATTGCGTCCGCTTTTTCCGAAGGCGGAGTTTTTCGGTGCGGAGCTGAGTGCGAGCGGCGTGGCGATCAGCAAAAAGAAAGTGCCGGATGCAACCTTCCTCGTGGATGATTTGTTTTCGCCCACGAGCGAACTGGCAAAATTTCACGGCTGGGCGACCGACGCGGTTTGCAGCGAGGTGCTGGAGCA
>JBEIQV010000134.1:0-9007 GCA_040376335.1 Verrucomicrobiia bacterium
ATCGCTCGTAATGAAAACAATGGATGAAAACAAAACAACCCAGCCGACGCCAGAACAACTCCTGAAATTACTGGAGTCTGAGATGAATGCTTCGCGCCATCGGCGCCTAAAGCTGGAGTCAATGCGACGCACCATGCAGGTCGCTAGCATCATGTTCATAGTGGTAGGTGCTGCCGTAGCATTCTGGCTTTTGACGTTCATGCTCGATGATATTCGCCCTGCGCAGTCCCGAGGTGGGCCTGACTCAGCCCAGCAGGAGTCATTTGTGGAGGTTCGGTAGAATTTTCTATGAATCAAAAAAAGATACGGCACACGCTCTGCTTTTCTCAAATTCACAAATGTCAAAGACACTCAAATCAGTCGTCGGTGTGGACGTAGGACGATATTCGCTGAAATCCGTTCTGCTGCAAAAAAAAGGCGACAGCAGATTCGTTGTCAGCAATTTCGCCTCACACGTATTCGATGAGTCTGTCGAGCGGACACCCGATGAAATAGTAAAGCAGATCAAATCACTCGTTAAACAAATGGGGGGAGGTTCCAAGGCGTGCGCAGTCGCTATCACGACGCCGGATGCCTTCTTGAGGATCATCGAACAACCCGAAACACCGACTGAAATACTTCGCGATGCGTTGCGCTTGAATGGCATGGCATTGCTCAATCAAGACTGCCGTGACTTCGTGCTCGACTGTGACCTTATTCCAACCACCGGAGCCGCTGCTGCTATACACGGTGGGCAGAAGCGATACCTCGTAGCAGGGCTGCCTCGTGTTTATGTTAGTGGGATGAGCGAGGCTCTTGAAAATGGCAAATTTAAGGATGTTGCGTCGCTGCAACTCCCGTCGGTGAGTGTATTCAATGCATTCGAGTTTGCTCAGCCGGACGTGTTCAACAATCAGGCTTTTTTTCTTCTCGATCTGGGGCACACCAGCTCGACGATGATGATTGGTGTGAAGGGCGAACTTGTGCTCATCCGAAACATTGATTTCGGAGGTAAGACACTGCTGGAAACGCTTTGCAGCCTTAGTGGCGAAAGCACGAGCGTTGTTTTTAAGGCGCTTGAGCAGGAGGACGAAATCATCGTCGAAAATGCACGAATGGCGCTCATGGCTTTCACCCGTGAAATCGGCAGCTCGATTGGATTTGTCGAGGGACGTCGCGAGGAAACCATCGGCCAAATCTGGGTTTCAGGCGGACTTGCTAAAAACAAAACGGTGCTGCGCGTGCTCGGGGAGGAACTAAGGATGCCCTGCCTTGCGTGGAATGCTCTCGACCGCTGCGAGGTCAACGTCCCTGCATCCAAACGTTCACGCCTTACTGAGGATGTCTTTGATTACAGTGTTGCCTGCGGAGCAGCCGTTCAACTTTTCAACACTTAAGTCATGGCACTTAAAATCGAACTTTTTCATGAAGTCCTGCTGGCGAAAAAGCATCAGCAATATGATCCACTGAAGATATCTCTCCTCGGTTTGATCGTCATCGCCATCGGTCTGGCCAGTTATTACTTTGTCGAACTTGCCCAGAAGCGCTCGGAGGTTGCTGCCTACGAAACCAAGCAAAAGGAATTTGAGCGCCTTATCCCGCTCTCGAAGGAAGCCAAGGCGCGGGAGGATGAACTGAACAAGGAAATCGTTCTCGCCGAGCGACTCAATAAGCGGATTGAGGGGCGTTTTTATTGGGCCCCTGTCTTTGAGTTGGTGGCGAGCACCGTTCCGAAAAATGTGCAGATCACCAGACTTGGGGCAGACGTCACTCAGGACGCACCGCGCACCTGCCGTATGCTCATTGATGGTCTTGCCGCCGGTGTGGAGCCGCGTGCCGTGGCGGAAGAATTGCGAACAGCGATTGTCGAAAAGCTTGGGCAGAAATACAAAAATGCCACGGCTGTTTTCAAGAGTCTGGATGAGAGTAATGAAAAGGCACTCTTGGATGGCAAGCAGGTGCAAACTGCGGTTTTCAGCATCAACATCTCGTTTGTTTACGTTCAGGAACAAGCACCCACACCAGCACCACGGAGGAGAGCAAAATCATGAAACTTACGAAGGACCAGACGCAAAAAATCGCACTTGGAGCATTGATGATGATCGGTGTGGTTTATTCGTATTTCGATTTTCTGCTCGGGCCGGTCCAGCGGGAGCGTGACGTAGCCAATACCAATTCCGACGGCCTTGAGCCGCAGATAGCGGCGGCCAACGGACAAATCGCAAGGGTGGCAACGATTGAGGGCCAGTCGCCCGAGGCAATGCGTATCGTGAAGCAAGTTGAGGCGATGATTCCCGAAGGATCGCCTGTTGCCTGGTTTCCACCGAGGTTGAGCAAATTCTTTAAGAGGAAAGGCATTGATAAGGTGGCTGCACGTGTGAACAACGACTCACTGGATAAAGACTACGTCGGATATCGGCGTGTGAACTGGGGAGTGGAGTTGCCGCGAGTAGATTTCATGTCGTTTGCGGCAGCTATTGCTGAATTGGAAAATGAAGAGATGCTGCTCGAAATCCAGTCACTTGATATTGAAGCAGGGCGTGACGAGGCTCAGATGCAGCGTGCCAATCTCGTGCTCAGTAATCTAGTCCGCCAATGAAGACTTTTTTCATCGCCATCCTGTTTGCCATCTCTGCCCTCGCTGAGAATCCCGCATCTGTTGAAAACAAAACGCCTGCCGAAGGGAAACCTGCTGTTGAGGAAAAGACATCTGTGGAGGCGAAGGCATCCGTCGAGACAGCGACAACTCCTGAGCCTAAGCTGGAACCCTATAAATTGAAAAATCGTTCCAGTTTTACTTTGAGTCGCGAAGCAAGGGCTCCGTTTTGGCCGATAGGCTGGAATAAATCTAAGTCAACGGATCCGTATCAACCGCGTGTTGCTTCAACGGGGGTTCTTACAGCCAAGAAGAAGTTCGAAATTCAACCCCAGCATTTTAGTGTCACTAGCGTATTAGTCGGCAAACCTGCGTTGGCTACGATCAATGGTCGCTCGTTTGCGGAGGGTGAAGTGCTCCCGGTGATTGCAGGAACTGAGCGCCTGCGGGTGGTTCTCAAGGCAGTGCGCGATGGAGGAGTCTGGCTCGAACACGCTACGACGCAGATATACGTTCCCATCCGGCGTTTTGAAGTTGATGCGACACGTTCCGTTGAGCAGCCGCCGCAGTCGGCGGAATTTTCGATTCAAATTGGGGGACAGGTAGAAACGTCGAAAGCAGCGGTGAATGATGCGATAAATGAAGCGCTGAAGCGGTAGTAGATAGTTCTGCGGATGCATGGCCGCAGGAGCTGTTTCGGTGCGCCTTTATTTCCGCACTTCCGCGACGAACTCTGCCACACGTGCCATCGCGATTTTAATCTTCTCCAGCGAGGTGGCGTAGCTGCACCGCACGTGGCCTTCGCCGCTTTCGCCAAAGGCGGTGCCGGGAACGCAGGCGACTTTCTTTTTCTCCAGCAGGCCCATTGAAAACTCACGGCTTGTGAGACCGGTGGAGCGGATGTCTGGAAAAACGTAAAATGCGCCGAGTGGCGTGAAGCACGGCAGCCCGAGATCGTTGAAACTGCGCACGATGAAGTTGCGACGCGCTTCGTATTCCTTGCGCATCATCGCGACGTCGTTGTCGCCGCTTTCGAGTGCTTCGATGGCGGCGTCCTGAGCCATCGTGTTGGCGCAGAGGATGGCGTATTGGTGGACGCGCATCATCGCCTCAGTGAGCGGCGCCGGTGCGCAGGCATAGCCGATGCGGAATCCGGTCATCGCAAACGCCTTTGAAAAACCGTGGAGGAAGACGGTGCGTTCACGCATCCCGGGCAGTGAAGCAATGCTCGTATGAGTGGCTCCATCGTAGGTGAGTTCGCTGTAAATTTCATCCGTGAGCACCACGAGGTTGTTCTCGATGCAGATGCGCGCGATTTTCTCCAACTCCTCGCGCGTCTGCGTGGCGCCGGTCGGGTTGCAGGGGAAATTCATCATCAGCACCTTTGAGCGTGGTGTGATTTTTTTGGCGAGTTCCTCGGCCGTCATGCGGAAATTATCGGCTGCGTGCGTGGGCACGGCTACCGGAACGCCGTGCGCGAGAACGACACTCGGATTGTAGCTGACGTAGCACGGCTCGTGGTAGAGCACCTCGTCGCCGGGGTTGAGCAGCGCGCGTAATGCGAGGTCAATCGCTTCGCTGACACCGACGGTGACGATGATTTCCGTGGCCGGGTCGTAGCCGACGCGGAAGTGTTTGCTGACATATTGCGCGATACGCTCGCGCAGTTTTGGCAGACCGAGGTTGCTCGTGTAGCCGGTGTGTCCGCGCTCCAGCGAATAGATGGCCGCCTCGCGGATTCGCCACGGCGTGTGGAAATCCGGCTCGCCGATGCCGAGCGAGATGACGTCCTGCATGCTCTGGACGATTTCAAAAAAGTCGCGGATGCCCGAGCGCGGAATGCCCCGGACGTGCGATGCGATGTGATTGGTAAGATTCATTTGGTAAAAAAGGATTGAAGTTGAGTAGTTGCGGAGTGGTGCGGAGGAAACTCAGAGACCGCGCGCGGAACCCACTTCCACGTTTTACGCTCCGGCGCGGCGACGAGCGAACGGCGTAGCTCGGTCGGCGCTCCGCGAATTCATTCCGTAGATGGAGAAAAGAAATTGCATGGGGATCAAGGTGCGACTGCGAGCCTTTGAGGACCTGCTTCGCGTTTTAATTCCACGCCGTTTTCCTTGTAGGCCTTCAGGCGGAAATGAGTGCCCGTCCCGACGACGCCTTTGATGGTCGCCAGTTTTTCAGAAACAAAACCCGCCACCTCGTTGAGCGTGCGCCCTTCCACGATGACGAGCAGGTCGTAGCCGCCGCTCATCAAATAGCAGCCCTGCACCTCGGGGAAACGCGCGATGCGTTCCGCCATTTTGTCAAAGCCGCCTTCGCGTTCGGGCGTCAACTTCACCTCGATCACCGCAGTCACACGTTCGCGCGCGACCTTTTGCGGGTCCACAATCGCTTGATAGCCGAGGATGACGCCGTCCTCCTCCAGTCTTGCAATGCGAGCAGCCACATCCGCTTCGCTCAGATTCGCCGACTTTGCGAGGTCGGCGACCGAAGTGCGTGCATTGTGTTGGAGCAGCGGCAGGATTTTATCCATCGAGTCAGAAAAAGTGGGCGCAACGTGTCGCGTGCCTTTTCCTCTCCGGCAAGCGAAAACAGAGAGCGTCAGGCGCGAGATTATTGTGAACAATGGTTGTATTGAGGCGTATCATTTTGCTAAGGTGTGCATGTTTGCTGCATTGCCCTATTGGGTGCTCGCAACGATCCCTAAACCGACATGACTACAGAAACCAGCTCCAGCCACAGCAATCCCACTGAAAGCAAAACAGGCAAGATCGACACCAATATTTGGAAGGATATCGTTTTGAAATTTCAACAACCCTCCGCCGGGCGCGCTACGTGGCAGCTTGTCAATACCATCGGCCCCATCGTGATTCTCTATTATCTCATGTATCACAGCATCCGTGAGTCCTACTGGCTCACGCTGCCCCTCGCCGTTCTTGCAGGTGGTTTCCAAATCCGCGCATTCATCATTTTCCACGATTGTGGCCACGGTTCATTTTTCAAATCACGCCTCGCAAACGACATCTTCGGCTTCATCACAGGGGTCATCACTTTCACGCCCTACTACCACTGGCGCTGGCAGCACTCCGTCCATCACGCCAGTTCCGGCGATCTTGACAGGCGCGGCGACGGCGACGTTTGGACACTCACCGTGCAGGAATACCTCGAAGCCTCCCGCTGGAAGCGCTTCGCCTATCAGCTTTCCCGCAACCCCTTCATCCTTTTCATCATCGCGCCCTTGTTCCTATTCATCGTGATGCACCGCTTCCCTACCGCCAAAGCTAGCAAGCGCGACCGCCGCTCCTGCTATTGGATGAACCTCGCTATTTTCGCTTTGGTCGCTTCGCTGAGTTGGATTTTCGGTTTTAAACAATACGTCATCATTCAACTCACCGTGATGACCGTCGCCGGTTCCGCAGGTGTCTGGCTCTTTTACGTGCAGCATCAATTTGAAGACACCTACTGGCAGCGTCGCGACGAGTGGGACTACACCGCTGCTGCTTTGCAGGGCAGTTCGTTCTACAAACTCCCGAAAATCCTCCAGTGGTTTTCCGGTAACATCGGCTTCCACCACATCCACCATCTCAGCCCGCGCATCCCGAACTACAACCTCGAAAGCTGCCACAAGTCCCACCCACTTTTCCATAGCGTCAAACCCGTCACGCTCCGCAGTAGTTTGAAAGCTTTCGGCTACCGGCTATGGGACGAGCAAAATCAAAGACTCGTCGGCTATCGCTACCTTCGCGAACTCCGCCGCAAGCAAGCCTCTGCTTCTTCCGCGAGCTAAGGTTTCTGTCGGCCAGATTTGGCGGTGAATGGCGAAGCCTCAAGCTTCGCGCTAGAGCCTCATGAAAATCATCGTCAGCCTTTTTCTCGCACTGTCCTGTATCCCGTTCGCGCTGGTTGCGGCGGAGCCTGCGGCGAAACCGAACATCATCATCGTGCTCGCGGACGACCTCGGGTATGGCGACCTCGGGTGTTACGGGCATCCGAGCATCCGCACGCCGCATCTGGATCGCATGGCGGCGGAAGGTTTGAGGTTCACGGATTTTTACGCGCCGGCGGAAGTCTGCACGCCGAGCCGCGCAGCGATGCTGACGGGACGGTATGCGATTCGGAGCGGGATGAGCACAGGCGGAGGACGCGTGCTTTTTCCAAACTCCAAAGGCGGCTTGCCTGCGGGTGAGGTGACGATGGCCGAGGCGCTAAAGTCTCGCGGCTACGCGACAGCACACATTGGGAAATGGCACCTTGGCATCCACGAAGGCTCGCGCCCCAATGAGCAGGGTTTCGATGAAACGTTCGGCCTGCCTTACTCGAATGACATGGATGGACGGAGTAAAGTGCCGGCGGGTTCGCCGAATCCGCCGGAGGACGGCTGGAACGTGCCGCTAATACGCAACGGCAAAATCATCGAACGCCCTGCAGTGCAATCCACGCTCACGCAGCGCTACACCGACGAAGCGATCGCCTTCGCACGGGCGCACAAGTCGGAGCCTTTCTTCATCTACCTCGCGCATACGATGCCGCACGTGCCTTTGTTTGCTTCAGCAGAGTTTCGAGGAAAGAGCGCACGAGGTTTGTATGGCGACGTCGTCGAGGAACTCGATGCGAATGTGGGCCGGCTGTTTGCAGCGTTGCGCGAGGAACGGCTGGCAGAAAAGACACTGGTCATATTCACGAGCGACAACGGCCCATGGCTGCTGAACAAAGCAATGGGCGGAAATGGACAGGGCGGCAGTGCGGGGTTGTTGCGCGAAGGGAAGGGGAGCACTTGGGAAGGCGGAATGCGCGTGCCGGGAATCGCGTGGTGGCCGGGGCGCATCAAGCCGGGCGTGACCAGCGAAATGGTGAGCGCGATGGACCTTTTCGCCACATCGCTCGCGCTCGCTGGATCGGAAATGCCGAAGGATCGCGCGATGGATGGCGTGGACATTTCGCCGTTGCTATTCGAGGGAAAGGCGTTGCCGGAACGACCATTCTTTTACTATCGGGGCGATATGCTCATGGCTTGCCGGCTCGGCCCTTGGAAGGCGCATTTCTGGACACAGACCGGCTACGGACAGCCAAAGCCCGACAGCCACAACCCGCCGCTGCTCTTTCATCTCCCGAGCGATCCAACGGAGCAATTCAACATCGCCGCCCAGCACGCGGACGTGTTGGAAAAAATCCAATCCGCTGTTGCTGCGCATATCGCCGCAATGGTGCCAGGCGCGCCGCAACTGAAATAACGCCATTTTCAAAAGCTGGCTGAGTGTTTCCCAGTGAAATGACTACCCGCTCCTTTGTTCTTGTTAAGGAAACTTTGATTTTATCCCGAATTTTGCGATAGCGTCAGTGAGTCAGAGAGAAGGTGGCCGGTATGTTGAGCCCACGATATGAGATCGAATACAGCGACGAGAAGGTGACGACGTAGGGAGGGATGCGGTTCATGAAGGGGGTGCTTGAGCGCAGTGGAGTGAGCGCCTCGACGAGCATTTCTAGACGTTTTTTGTTCGGCGTCTTCTCGCCTTTCCACGTCCAAGTGCGGGCTGGCGATATTCCAATACCTGTCGCGCACTTTGGCGGCTTTCATCCGCTGCCGTTGTCTTCGACGATGATAGGATCCTCGAACAGGGCAAAAAGCGAAGCGGGCTTCGCTATTTCGGATTGGGGATTGCGGATTGGTGACTGAAGCAGCGCTTCTGCGGCGGGTGGGTTCATTTCCTCCTTTCCCCTTGCGCGGCTGCGGGGCACGCTGCGCGAGATTTTCCGATGGCTACGAAATCTTCTCAAAAGACTGCGCTTTCTCCGCTGCTGGATGCGGAGGCGATTCAGAAGGCTGAGTATCTCGGTTTGCAGGCGCGCACCATCGTGGAGGGCTATATGGCGGGCGCTCACAAGTCGCCGTTTCGCGGGTTTGCCATCGAGTTTGCGCAGCATCGCGAGTATGTGCCGGGCGATGATACGCGGCATCTGGACTGGAAGGTTCTCGGGCGGAGCGACCGCTATTACATCAAGCAATATGAGCAGGAGACGAATTTCGTCGCGCATCTGCTGCTGGATGGAAGTGAGAGCATGAAGTTTGGGTCGGGGAAGGTGACGAAGCTGGAATACGGAAAGGTGATGGCGGCGTGTCTCGCGTATCTCATCCTGCTCCAGCGCGACGCGGCGTCGGTTTCGGTCTTTGATCAAAAGGTGCGCGAGTATCATCAGCGCACGGACAGTCTGGCGAAGATTCATCAAATCTGCGCGACGCTGGCGGCGTTCAAGCCGGAGGAGCCGACGAACATTTCCGACGTGCTCGAAGACCTTGCGCGGAAGGCGCGGCGGCGCGGGATTGTGGTGCTGATCAGCGATTTGATGGACGATGAGGAAAAGATGCTGCGCGGCATCCAGCATCTGCGGTTCGCCGGGCATGAGGTGATCGTTTTCCACGTGCTCGATCCG
>JBEIQV010000061.1:0-13665 GCA_040376335.1 Verrucomicrobiia bacterium
AGCTCACCAAGGCATCCCAGCAGATCGCTCAATACGTCGGCGACGATGTTGTGAACGACACCGAGGCCGCGTCGTTCGCTCTGGCAGTCGTCAAAGGCAATAATAACGCCGCGAGCACCAAGGACAATAACACGAAATACATCGTCCAGATCGCCACCGGCACTTCGACCTCGAATCCGGCTGCGGGATCGGGCGTCGTGAACGCGCTCTTCGATGGTGTCACCGCCAACCTCAATGTTGCCACCTCGGCGATCAGCCCGTTTTTTTCGGCGACCGTCAAGAACTCTACCAAACTCGCCAGCAGCGTATCCGTCGTCGCCGATGCCGAGCAGGTGCAAGGGATCGCCGTTTCACTTGGCACACGCATTGGTCTCACGAATCAAGAACCCGGTTCCACCAAGGTGAAAGTCGTCGGCATCGCGCAGTCCAAGGTCAGCGCCCTCGCCAAGGCGCTCGTCCTCGGCCTCACGAATCGGCCAACCATTAGGACGACCGATCCGACTCCGACCGCGACACAAATGGTTCGCAATTCGCGCGCGAACCGCACCGACGAAATCGGCGAAATCGGCGCCTACCTGCTCAACGCCATCAAGGGGCTGCCGGTGTTTCAGGTCGATTCCAAGGCAAACCGCACGGACGCACCGAAGCTCGTCATCGGGTTGCTCAAGACGCTAATCACCTCCTCCGCCAAGGTCTGGAGCGACGCCCAATTCGCGCTCACCGGGAATGCGGAGAAGTCGATCGTCAAGGATGCGGTCTTCCAAGCCGGCGTCGCCGACTACGCCTCGGGCGACATCGCTCTCACGCTCCGTTCGCTCAAGGCGAAAAACATGATCAATGAGCAGATTTACAACGCGATCGTCGCCAAGCTTCAGACGAGTTCGAACAGCGTCGCCGGCAAGACCCTCGGGCCGACGGTTCTCGCCGCGCTCAATGCCGGCCTTACCAACGGCATGAACGGTTCGTTCCAAGCCTCGGCCATCTACGAAGACGGCACCATTGCTGAAAACGCATTCGAGGGCATAACCGGCGCTGAAACCGACAAACGCAATCGGTAGCTCAACTCAACTCAGCGCAGCACTTCCCGGCGAGAGCCAGACTTTGGTCTGGCTCTTTCCTTTTAACCCTAGTTCTAAGCTCTCCCATTGTGCAGCCGATACTATGCGCGCATATTCACGCCACAGCAACCGACTGCTGTTTTAGAGCATCTTTGGTTTAATTTGTCGCAAGTTTGGAGCGGTGTAGTGTCGGTTTTTGCATCTGGCCTGGAGAACGCCAAGGGCGTTCTACTGCTGCTCCACAGAAATGCGACATATTGACATGAAAATGCTCTAGTAGCAGCCATGCACGCCCATTTCACGAGGTTCGAACAGGCGACTGTGCACGGCGCGGTGGTGGTAAAAGAAAGCCCGAGCACTCGCCTCAGCGTTCGGCGCACGTTCAGGGTTTTTCTTTGGGAGCCTCGGGTTTATCCGGCTCGGCAGGCGTTGCTTTGCTAGCCGCAGGATCGAGCGGCACAGGGCCCTCGCCACCGGCCACGGTCTGCAGCGAGGCATCGTCGAAATAAATCACGCCGTCAGTCGCGCCAGGTTTGTTTCCTGTCTCCCAGCGAAAGGTCACTTTCATGAAGCCCGCATCCTCGGGAGTGCGGACAGTAGTGTAGTATTCCATCCATTTGGAAGAGACGAAAAATAGCTGATACATCCTGCCGGGAATGAATTCGTTCCTGTTATCGGTGTCTCCAGTCTGATTTTCTGGGTCGGATGTGAAATACTCAATCTCGACTCGCAAATACGGACGCCTTTGGTCGAGTGTGAGCGGGCGCTTGCGATCGAGGCGACCCCAGATCCCGATGCGGTAGGACTCCCCGGCTTTGACCGGAACAAGATCGGTCATCAGAAAGGAGCGGCGCTTCGTGGTGGTGACATTTTGAAAATCCACGAAGATGGATTGCTTGCCCGTGCGCGCAATTTCATTAGTCAGCCCGACGACGATCTGCCCGCCGTCCTTGTCTTGCGGATGCACGACGGACTGAAAGTGCGCCCACGAAGTCGTGCCTTCTTTTGCCCGGACCGGGCTGGCACCGTCAGATTCGGCAGTGCGCGCCTGCACGGCTGGCACCTCGAAGCTCGAGTTTAGCAACAGATTACCTTCGCCGGCGGCTGCCGCGAGCGAGAGAAAGAGAAGTGCGGAAAGTGATCGCATGCTCGCTCGATACTCCAAAAACACTGCGCTGTCGACTAAGCAGCAATATTTCATTTTTGTCTATTCGCCGGATGCCTCGGGCGCTTCGTTTGCTAGCGGGGTATCAAAATAAGTGGACAGGTTTTTCGGTGTCAATCGCTGGCCTTTAGCGATGGCTTCTTCGGCTTCACCTTCGCGGCCTACGGTTTTGAGGTGCTCTGCGTAGTAGGCGTAGATTATTCCTAAATTTGGATCCAATTGCAGCGCTGTTTCGTAGGCGATCCGTGCATTTTTGTAGTCAGCAAGAGCATCCAGTGTCTGCCCGAGGCGAATCCAAAGTGCTTCGTCTTGAGGAAAGAGATCAAGTCCGGAGCGGAATGCTTTCTCAGCCAGTTCGAGGTCCGTTTTACGAACGCTCCGAGGCGACATCATCGCATTCAGGCGGTGCGCCTGGCCGAGGCGAAGGTAAAGAAATGGATTTTTCTTTTCTGACTGCAATCCGCGGTTCGCAAAATCAATCGCGTGTCTATAAAGACCCTCGCGCAAAGCCACGCGGGCTTTTTCACAGTAAATTTCTCCGCGCAATTTTGGAAGTCCCGCCACCGCCAGCCAAAGGCCGAGCGCAGGCAGAAGGAGGCGCGGAAGGAAATGCCCTCGTTGTTTCGTGGTGGAATCCTCCTGCGTGCCGGGCGAGTAGCCGGGATTTGCGAGGATGCCGAAAATAAATGCGAACAACAGCGCGTTGCCCGGCAGATGGAGATTAAAGTCCACCACGGAATGTGCGAGATAGGCACTCACCGCCGACAGTGCGCCTACTTGTAATCCAAGTTCGAGAGATGAGCGGTGCGGTTCTTCTGCGTGTCGTGTCAGGAGATCATTGTAGCCCCGAAAGCCGCGCCGCAGATGCGCCAACAAAAAGAAGGCCATGCCCGCCGCGCCGATGATCCCATACTCCGCAAGCAATTCGAGGTAGTCACAGTGCGCGTGCTCCGGGTCCGCCTGCAACTGTGGACGCCGATATAGCCGCCCATAATAGAGATGAGTGCCGGAGCCTGTGCCGGTCCATTTCGCATCGCGCCATTGATCGAGCGCCGCCTGCCAATTATAGATGCGAACATCGTAGGCGCCATCTTTGTGCGTCTCGGTGATTTTTCCCAGCAGAACCATTCGCTCCTGGATCATCTTGCTTTGAGCCCCTAGCAAAAAAGCGCCCGTCATCAGCAGTGGAGCGGCGAGGAACGTGATGTAAACAGCGCCGGGAAAAAGTGCGCGGTTCGTCCGCCGGATTACGTCGAGCCCGAAACATGTGAAAACGCCAAGCGAAAAAATAGAGCTTAACCATCCACCGCGACTCCCGGTGATTCCCACTCCGAAGTAGCACATCAAAGCAATGTAGCCCGCCAATATCCGCACGAGCGTCTTTTTCGTGCCCCACAGCGCAATCGCCAGCGCAAATGGCCCCAGCGCCTCTAGGAGCCCTGCCAGATGGATCGAACTGATGAACATCCCACTCGCCCGCTGACCGCTGGGTGGGCGTATCAATCCGAATGGCATCCAATTATTTCCGTAGGCGAATTGCTGTGCGCCGATGATCACCTCCGCCACCACCAGCGCAAACATCACAACCAAAATCGCCGCCCGCAAATGCGCTGCCGCGAAATGCCGCACGGTCAGGAAATAAACAATCAGACACGCAAGAACCATCAGCATGTCCGTGCGCGCGAGATATTCCACTGGAGACGTCCCCGCACGCACAAGCACGTAGGTAAAAAGGACAGCTGTCGCAGCGAGGCATGCCCCTGCACGCTTGATGCGTTCCGAATTCCCAAAAAAAGATAGCAGACCCGCCAGCGCGAGCAGTCCGTAAGCAGGAAGGCTAAATGCCATCCGCGTTCCGCTGATATAGCACTGGATAAAAACAAAAGCGGACGCGAAGAGCGCGGCGAGAAAGGAATTCACAAGAGTGCCAACAGTATGCCAATGGCCCCTAGTGACAATAACGGAAACACACCAAAGTATTAAACTCACCGTCGTGCACAGAAAAATGGGAGGCACGAACGCCTGAATCGCTGTGACCCGCAAGCCACGGATCAATTATCGCAAAAAAAACAAAAATTATTTGACATGATCCTCATTTTGATAAAAGTGGTCAAAGTCTGCCACCCGCAGGCCCCAGAAAAAATCTATCTCACAACTCCTCAAGTAACCATCACCCTAAAACATTAAATGAAACCAATGAACACCCATCGCATCACAAAGTTCGTAGCAGCGGCCGGTCTCGCAGGTCTCAGTATCGTCAGCGCCTACGCAGTGCCAAACTACGTCACTCCTGTTAATAGCCCGATTGACACAACAACAATTACAACCCAAGGGGGGTCGGTCTCGTCCGCGCTCGATTACTTCAACACCTACCTTTCGGCTATTCAGGATGCGCTGGATCTCAATGCAGTTACTGGCGATACGATTCAAAACCCTTTGTCCGGGAGCTTGATTGCGGTAACTGACGTAAATTTTATTGCAGCTGTCAGTGCTGCGATTATTGCGAATCCTTCGAATGGTGCGGGAATTACTGCGGCTGCTGTCCAGTATAAACCGACAAAAATCCTTGATATCTTGAAGGCTGCTGCGAAGGCGAACCCGGATGGCGCGGCCTTGGCTGTTGAATATGCTGCTAGTGTTAATCCTGCCGGCGCCGCCAATGCTGCAGCAGGTGCCATCGCGGGCCTGATCGCCAGCAGTTCAACCGGTGCTAATAATGGGCTTATGGGTGAGGTGGCCGCTGCGGCTGTAATGGAAAAAACGCGTGTAAATATCTCGGCTGTGGCGAAAGCGGCGGTTCTTGCAACCAAGCTTGCTACAAATGGTGCATTGCCCTTTCCGACCGGACCCAGCAGCCAGCAATCAATCCGCGCTAAAGAAGTGGCTGCTGGTTTGATGGGTGCATTTATAAATGATGCGGTAACATATGGCAGTGATATTACTCAATACATTGATGATATTGCATTTGGGGCAGTCAGTGGTGCTGCAGGTTTCGCTGCGGCAAGCTTGACAAAGTCGGACATCGCAACTGCGATGATTGCCGTATTTGCAGATTATCCAGATGCGAATACTTTGCAAAATGTTGTGAGATTTTCAATGGGGGCGATTAAGGCTTCTACCATAGTTGTTTCGCCAGCAGCCAATAGCGCTGCAGGAGTTGCTACGGCGCTTGCTGAGGAAGCAACAGTTGGGTCAACTTATGCTGATGCTATTAATTTGGGGGCGAATGTGCAAATCGCGGTTCGGAATACTCCGCTAGACCCTGTTGGGGCTTTCAATGCAAATGTTGGATCTGCTGACTACGACTCTATTTATGCGGCACTGAGCGGTGCTGCGCTGGCTAACCCCGCTAAAGTTGGCGATTTTGTTACCGCAGCATTTTCTGCTCTTAATGCTCCTTCTGGTTTAGATTTCACCATTGAAATGAAGAACAGCATCATCAGTGGAGCGACTGCTGCTGTGCCACTCTCAATTGGGGCGATTATTACGAAAGCAATCGCCTCGCCGAATGCGCCAGTCACCGCCGCTGAAGCTGTCGCCGCCGCTATACCTTCTGCAACATCGTTGCAATCCGGCCTCGCTATTCTATCAGCTATGAAAAATAATGGCGTAGCGCTCTCTACGTCTGGTGCAGTCGACGTTCTCGATGCGGCCCTGCTAGCTGCCGCAGATGCAGGCTACCAGCAATCATTTCCTGCTATTGCTCTTTCTGCTGCGAAGGCTAGAAAAGATATAGACAATGAACTCGTAGCTGCAGCAATCGCTCATGACTCTGTATTCGGATGGGAAGAGGGTATTGCTGCATATATTATAGCAAACAACCCTGCAGATGTTTTAGTATCTTCCGTCAATAATAAGACGGCAGCTATTGCTGCAGCTCTTGCCAAGGATGGTCCCGTTTTGCGTGATAGCGTTCAGCTCGCTATTGAACTCGTTCAAAGAGGTAAAAAATCAGCAGCGACTATTTTTGACGATGCTGTAAAGTCTCTAAATGGAGAACTTCTTTCCGCATCTGGTTTGGTTCCCAGCGTAACTGTCGCAGGTAACTCCAGCCCTAAAGCAGTCCTTTTCGCTGTTGGCGCTCTCGATACAACGCTAGCTGTTCCGGCCCTTGCTGCTGCATTGAGGCTCAAAAACACAACAGGAGATGAGCTCGCATTGCTTGATGCTGCAATTTCAATTAATCAAGCAGATAAAGTAACAATAACAAATGCATATGAAACAGCTCTAGACGTTATTGCGCACCCTGACAATATTTTCGATATTGTTGATCATAAAATACTTACCAATCCATTAGATGCATATGAGATTGCTATTGCAGCTGTAGCAGCGCAGCCAGAATATGCTCACTATGCAGCAAGAGCTGCGGCATTCCGTGCACCAGCACTGGTCACGAAAATCGCAACAGGCAGCATTCAGTTTGCCCACATGCTTACAAACACTGATGACGACCCAGCGGCTGTCGCAGCAATCTCGGCTGCTATTGTCCTCGGCGTGCATGATGCAAATTTGACAGCTGTCAAGGAAACAGCAACGTTAAAGCTAGCAATTACTGGTCTTGTTAAGGGTGCTCTTTTGTTCCCAAATAACTACGGTCTGAATGGGGCAAACGATAAAAATGGTTTGCAGGGTCCATCCGCAAACTTCCGAGAGGCCACAGGTGCAGGTTCCACAATAGGAGACGTGACTTTCAAGCGCTCTAAGGGAACAGCAGGCGTTCTGACTGGCGCAATTGCTCAACTACAAAGAGTTGATGCAGACTATGCCTTCAGTGATTTGACGGCATTAAGCCCACTCTCGGCAGCTGCTATCACAGCAGCAGTAAAAGTGATGAAGAGCCATGCACTCGCTTTTGCACAGGCTGCAGGTGCTGCAGCACAGGCTGTAGCAGTAGCAAATTCTACAACATTTAGCTCTGCCGGCTTCTCCGCAATTGCAGCTGCATTAGTTGCAGGTGGAGCTATCGATAATGGTTTTGCTAACGCGGCTCGAGTTGGTGCAGCACAATTTGATGCAAGCATTTATGGAGCTGGGTTTGCAGGTATTTCGAATGCAGGACCTTACTCGCATATCAGTGGAACAGGTTCACCTGTAACGAGCATTGCAGGCTTCTAAATAAAAAATTCAACAAAATGCCCTTACAGCCGTTAGGCATGTAAGGGCATTTTGCTTTTTAGATAGGGTGCAACTAGAAGGGAAATATTATAGCATCTTTAGAGAATAAGCTGGCACTTCTGGGGACGATACGAAACATCCTAGTGTCGCCTTCTCTCCATTAAACCGCATATAACCCAGTGCATTATCTGATCATTATACTTCTCCTTGTCGGACTTTGTATCGCCCAAATATTTATTGGCGGGGTCAAGCTGCTTTATAGTGTTCCTGCGTATCTTGCCATAGCTCTTGCGGCTGTATTTCCCATAGTCATGTCTGTTCGTAAGCAAGGCACTGGCACCCGTCTGCTCCCAGTGTGCGCTGGGCTGCTATTAACAATATATGTCTTATTACGCAGTAGTTTCTCCCCTGTAGAATATCTTGCGAGGCCAGATTTTTTGATGGTTCTGGCTTCTTTTGTAGTTTATTTGCTGACAGCGTTTTATCTAACAAAATCGCGTCACCGTTTGGTAGTGCTCTATGCATTGTTTGTTCTGGCAATACTGCACACGCTGTGTGGAATTTTGCAGTTTTCACGAAATGACAATTTCATGCTGCTTTCGCTTTTGCCGGACTGGGCCTATTTTCCGAAGATTTTCCGCACAGACTATGGATGGCGTGCTAGCGGCTTTTACATTTGTCCGAATCATCTAGCCGGGCTTTTGGAAACACTGGGTTTGTTTGCCTTTGGAGCCTGCTGTATTGGTGGCTTTAAGCTCTGGCAGCGTGTTGTGCTCGGTTATATTGCGCTGAGCTGTATAGTTGGCATCGCACTTACTGGAAGTCGCGGTGGCTATATCAGCACTATAGTCGGCGTTGCTGTTTTGATCACTATTTTGATTTGGGTGGTAAAGAAGTTATGCCCCAATCGTTTCCCGATTACTCTGTTGGCAGCGATTGTTCTTGGCGTGGTATTGATCGGAGGGGTGATTTTCGGTATGTCACAAAGCGCTGTGCTCGAGAATCGAATGGGCCAGGTCGTTGATACAGGGAATATGCGTCTACTGATGTGGCAGGCGGCGCTAAAGCAATATGCATTGAATCCTGCTTTTGGAACCGGGAGCGGCACATATCTCTATTACGGTCGTCACTTTCGTGATCCCTCAGTGCAAAATGATCCCATACACGTTCACAACGACTACCTTGAGCTACTTTGCGAATACGGCTTTATCGGTGCTGGATTATTCGGGATTTTTCTATTCCTCCATATTCACGCTGGTTTCCGAGTGCTTGTCAGTATCGTAAAACGGCGCATGCAGCCTGCGGGACAAAATGTGAACGATGAACTGGCACTCCTAGCCGGCGCTCTCGCAGCCCTAGCCGCACTGGTGATTCATTCGGTCGTGGATTTCAATTTTCACATCCCTGCCAATACGCTATTTTACGCATTTTTGTTTGGAATACTGGCGAACCCAACTTCGGAGCCAGAACTTACGCCGGCCAAGCCCACCGCTCAGATGTATTTAGCAAGGTTTTGGTTACCTGCTGCTGGAGTTACACTTGCACTGTTTTCGTATCCGTTGCTTCGTAGTGAATATTATGCGGAATGGGCTCGTATACAATTGAGGAATATGATTTTCGTGGATCAAATCGAAAACACGAATGCTGCTCTGGCATTGAGTTTGCCAAATGTAGGCTTGGGACAGCCGCTGCCAGCGGTTGGTGGTGAATCGGGCTGGGCTAGAAGTTATGAAAAGCAACATTTACTGACTAATGCGCTTTCGTATGCAGAGCGTGGTATAGAGCAGGAAAATGGAAACCCGGATCTTTATTACTATCTGGGTGAAGCTCGTCATTTCTACGCGGTCTTCGAGGAAGAACCTGAAAAACAGCGTCTTGGCCACGAGCTGGCCGTAGCAGCATACGCTAAGGGGCTGGAACTGTTTCCACTTGATGCCCGCTTGCAGCTAAAACTGGCTCGCGCCTACAATAATTTACTCATCTACGACAAGGCGAGTGAAGTTTTGATGGAGGCTATGCGTTTCGACCCGAATTTCGGTAATATTTACGCCAATTTTGGTGGCCATTTGTGGTTGCAACGGAAAATTTATCGTGCTGAAGTCTTTTTTCGAAAAGCATTGTCGTTGGATGGAACCAATATTCTCGCGAATGAAGGTTTGAATGCTATCCGGCGTATCCGCGCGCTCGCACAAAACGCTGAGTTTATCGAAGCAAATGGGAACCCTCTAGAAGGTATGGACACGGAAGTTGTAACCTCAGTGGATGAGCAATTTGGGGTGCATGGCTTTATGGAGAATGAGTGAGCCGATTGCTGAGCATGCCCCCAAAAAACACCGTGTGCTGCAAAGAGTGACTGTGGCCTATGCGCTCACGCTTAGCTGCTTGCTGATGTCTCTAGAATGGCGCGCGGAGGCGTGGCTTCCGCTCGGACTACTCTGCTTTGCGCCGCCGATTCTATTCGCTTTACCACTGGCGATTCTCGCGCCATGGGCAATACTGGCTAGGCGCTGGTTTCTTTGTGGGGTTCAGGCTGGTTGTGTGGCCTTGATTTATCTGGTTTTCGTGACGTGCCGCATACACGAGCAGAAATCTAGTGCAGCACTCACTGTTATTACGCACAACGTGGGGCAGGGGAATCGGAATGCTTTTACCGATTCATTTCCAGCTGAAAATCCGGACGCTGTGATTCTTCAGGATGTGGCCAAGGCCGATCATCGTGAAAATGAATATCGCCGTCGTTATCCATCATATCGGAGCCGGGGGGTATCCCAATTTATCCTCCTCACACCTCATGAAATCGAGAGCGCAGAGTCAGTGAACGAAGCCCTTTGGCGTGGTAAACCTGTTGCGGCACGTTTTGTAATTAAAATTGGAGATCAGTTAGTGGCTATTTACAGCGTCCACCTCCCAACCCCGCGCAGTTCGCTGAAACATGTTTTCAGCCCGCATGTTGCCCTTGAAATGTTCTGGCTCTCGAAAGCTCCCACGGATGGCTTTTCTAGTTACCGCGAATGGCTTGATGCACGTATCGCGCTTGCTCGCACGCTGGCTGGTGTTTTTGAAAAAGAGCCGCTGCCTTTCGTTGTCGGCGGTGATTTTAATATGCCGGATCACGGTATTGTTTATCACACTTTCGCGAGCCGACTCACTGACGCATTCGCCGCCGCCGGGCGCGGATGGGGGATGACGTTTCCTGGAACGCGCGACGGACGCATCCCGACGCTGCTTGGACGGTGGCTGCGGCTTGATTATTGGTTTGCCGGGCGCGGCTGGAAGCCTGTGGACTGCCGTGTTGGCAATGACACATTATCACAACATAGTGCAGTGCTAGCCCGCTTTGACCCCGTGCAATGAAAACAAAACTTCACAACCTCACCCAATGGCTCATCGTTTTTGCCATCGCGTTTGACGCCGCCTTTCTCCTGCAAAAACTTGGCGGGGCCTACGACAGCGAATTCGGCGCTCATCCCGACGAAGCTGCGCACTACGTCACAGGGCTTTTCGTCCGCGATGCCGTCGCCACCGTGCCGCGCTGCATCGCCGAGCGTTCCGCAGCTCCGTTGAAAGCATTTGGCCACTCGGCTCCGGGCGGTTTTTACGAACATTATCCGAAGGTCGCGCTCGGCGTTTGGCCTCCGTTCTTCTATCTCGTGCAGAGTGCATGGTCGCTGCCGTTCGGCGAATCGCGAATGAGTGTGCTGTTGCTCATCGCTTCGCTGGCAGCGGGTGTGGCCACAATGATTTACGGTGCGCTGCGTCGCGAATTCGGAATCCTGCCCGCCGCTGCCGCTGCACTGCTCTGGCTCTGTGGCCCGCTCGCTCGCGAATACTACGGCATGATAATGGCCGAGACCCTCGGCACACTCACCATGCTCGGTGCCACATTATTTTGGGGCCGTTTTCTCGATGATGGACGCAAACGCGATGCCGTGTTTTTCGCGCTACTAGCATCCGCCGCGATCATGACAAAAGGCAGCGGCCTCGCCCTTGTGCTCATGTGCGCGTTTTCGCTGCTGCTCGTGCGGCGCTGGAAATTACTCACCAAACCTGCGCTCTGGATCGCTGTGGTGATGGTCGTTGTGCTCGCTGGTCCGTGGACATGGTTCTTTCGGAAGGAAGGCACGCGCGTTGGAGGATGGGAGGACAACAGCGGCGGGATTTCGTGGTCATTCACCTCGCAGGCTGTGCCCTATTATTTGCAGAAAATGAGCATCGCTATCGGGATTGCCGTCGCTGTGTTCGCACTAATTGGGATCGTTACCCGCGCACGCAGTAATGGCAGGTGGGCGGCCGTCAGTTCGCTGGTGGTCGGTATCCTCACGTTTCAGAGCCTGATCCCGGTGGGCTACGAAGCGCGGCATATTCTACCCGCCACATCTGCGCTCGTATTGCTCGCTGTCGCCGGAATTTTCACCATCGCACGCCTCCGTGCACTGCGTGTGGAGGGTGCCGAGCAGCAAAAGCGTGAGTATCTTTGGGTCGTCCTGCTGCTGCTGCTCACGTTACCCTTCGCGTTCATGCATCGTGAGCAAAAGGGCTATTCAGGTTTCCGTCCCATAGCCTCGGAACTGCTGAAAACCGCACAGCCCGGTTCTCGCATCCTCGTCTCGTCGGATGCGCGAGGGGAGGGGATGTTCATTTCGGAAATTGCCATGCGCGACAAACGCCCGAACCTCACCATCGAGCGCGCGAGCAAAGCACTGGTGGATCCGAAGGGCCGCACTTGGGATGGTAAAAATCTCCACGAAAAATTCAGCGATGACGAACAACTCCTCGCTTTTTTCACTGGCGGAAAAATTGAATACATCGTCCTCGACGACGCGCTCCCCGAAGAAAAGCGTGCCGGCTATCATGACCAGCTGCGCCGCGTGATTAACGATAACACCGGCACCTTCATCGCCCTTGCCGAGACACCCATCATCCGCGAAAACGAGCCGCTCATAAAGCCTCTACGCCTTTACCGCGTCGTCCGCAAGCAGTGAGACGCGCTTGCCAGAAGGCCACCTCTCAACAACATTCCGCGCTCCCATGTCTGCACCCACCTTCACAAAGCTCTCCATCCTCATGGCTGCCTACAATGAGGAGGAAAGCCTGCGCCATTGTATCGCCGCAGTGCTCGCCGCGCCTTTGCCAGGGGGACTAAAACGGGAAGTCGTCATCGTCAACGACGGCAGCAAGGACTCGACATGGGAAGTGATGCAGGCGCTTGCAGCGGAGCACGCGGACACGATCCGCATTTTCTCCCAGCCGAAAAATATGGGCAAAGGCGCAGCCATCCGCCGCGCCATCTCGGAGATGACTGGCGACCTTGCGATTTTTCAAGACGCCGATCTCGAATACGACCCGAACGAATACCCAAAAATGCTCGCGCCTATTCTCGATGGTCGTGCCGAGGTTGTCTTCGGTAGTCGCTTCGCAGGCGCAGAGCGCAAGGTGCTGCTCTTCTGGCATACGCAGGTGAACAAGCTCCTCACTTTCCTCAGCAATATGCTGAACGACACAAACTGGACCGATATGGAGACGTGCTACAAGGCGTTCACCGCCGCCGCGCTGAAATCCATACCGCTTTTTTCCAATCGCTTCGGCATTGAGCCTGAGATCACGGCGAAGGTCGCACGCAATCGCTTCCGGATGTTTGAAGTGCCGATCAACTACAACGGACGCGGCTACGACGAAGGAAAGAAAATCAACTGGAAGGACGGCGTCGCCGCACTGTGGTTCATTTTCAAATACCGCTTCAGCTCCAAATACAGCGATCCAGGAAAAGTCACGCTCGACGCCATCGAGCAGGCGCCGAAATTTAATCGCTGGATGTATGATCGCGTGAAGCCATTCCTCGCCAAGCGCGTCGCGGAACTCGGTTGCGGTCGCGGTAACATGAGTAACTTTTTCCGTCGTCACGACACGGTAATGCTCACCGACTACCGCGACGATTACCTTGATCCACTGCGCGCCAAGTGGGGGCAGAAAAAAAACCTCTCCTTCGCAAAGCTCGATATGACGCAGCGCGACGACTACGTCGTGCTCACGAAGTTTGCGCCTGACAGCATAGTTTTCCTCAACGTCCTCGAACACATCGAAGAAGACCGCGCGGTTCTAAAAAATCTCTTCGATCACGTTCCGACCGGCTGCCGTATCGTCATCCTCGTCCCATTCGGAATGAAGCTCTACAGCGACTTCGACAAAGAGCTGGGCCATTTCCGCCGCTACGAAAAAGGCGAACTCGAAAGCAAAATGAAAGAAGCGGGCTTCGACGTGGAGACGCAGTTCTATTTCAACAAAGCCGGAAAGGTCGCGTGGTATCTCGTCAATACCCTTGGCAAACAG
>JBEIQV010000389.1:0-2498 GCA_040376335.1 Verrucomicrobiia bacterium
GAAGAACGGCACTTTAGAGCTTCATTCGTAATTAGGAATTCGGCATTGCTTTCAGTCTGATGCTGTCACGCCGTTTTCAAATCTTGCTCTTCACGCTCTCGTTCGTGACGTTTGCGTGGTTTCATCAAGGCGGTGGATGGAATCAGAATGCGCGGTTTGCGGAGGTGAGGGCGATCGTGGAGCAGGGGACTTTTGCGGTGGATGATTACATGGTGTATCGGCGTGGTGAGGGACGTGTGATGGTGAGGGAGTCGGTGAAGGACGGGGAGTTTGTGCGCGATGGAAAAGTGTATCGGCTGTGCTGGGGAAATGATCCGTGGGACTACGGTCTGGCTCCGGTGAATGGGAAGTCGCTGGACGATGGCGCTGTGCCGATCGTGATTGGCTGGGACACTTGCACAGGCGATGTGGGCATCGCACCCGATGGTCATTTTCACCCAAACAAACCGCCGGGCGCTTCGCTATTTGCGGTGCCGGTGTATTTCATCGCCTCGCTCGTGGAGAGGGCAATGGGGCTGAGTCTCGATGACTGGTGGGTGCTGTGTGTGAATGGATGGTTGTGCTCGGCTCTGACGGTGGGGCTCGTGTCTGCGCTGGGTGTGGTGCTGTTTGCTCGTGTGGCGGCGGGGATGTTTCCGGGAAATCAGCGTGCGGTGCTGGGTGCGGCGCTGGTGTTTGGTTTCGGGACGACGTTCTTTCCGTTCGCGACGTTGATGTTTGATCACAATCTGACTGCGGTGCTTTTGCTCGCGGCATTTGCGGATGTGCGCGCGGAGCGTCCGTTGCGCGCGGGGATATGGGCGGGTGTGGCTGCGATGACGAATTATTTGTCGGCAGTTCCCGGTGCCATGTTTGGGATTTGGGTGTTGATGCGACGAAAGAGTTGGCGCGACGCGGGCAGTTTTATGCTCGGTGTGCTGCCGTGTCTTGTGGCGCTGCTGAGTTACAACATGGCGGCGTTTGGTTCGCCGTTCGTGGTGAATACAAGTTTTCAAAATCCGGTGTTCAAGGAAACCGCACCGGCTTTTCTCGGGATGTTCACTGCGCCGTCGTGGTTTGCCGCGCAGGTGATTACGATTTCGCCGTGGCGTGGAGTGTTCGTGCTTTCGCCTGCACTGATTCTGGCGGTGTTTGCGATGGCGAAGTGGTGTCGGCGCGATGCACTGCGCGCTGAGCGATGGATTGTGAACGGAATAGCGCTGTTCTTTTTCACGGTGAATATTTGCTTCAACGGTTTTCACGGCGGGTTTGCGGCGGGGCCACGGTATTTGATTCCGATACTGCCGTTCGTGTGTCTCGCGCTGGTGCCTGCGTTTTCGCAATGGCCGCGGGTGGCGTTCGTGCTCGCTGCGGCCAGTATTTTCCAGCAATCGCTACTGACGGTGACCGACGCTCTGAACCCACTCGGCGTGGGAGCGCACGCCTGGCGAAACAAACCGGGTGAGTGGAAGGAAAAGCTATGGGGCAACAGTCTCGTTTGGCGTTATGCGTGGCCGCTTTTTACGAGCGGACGTGCATGGCCGGTGGTGGATGACAAGTTCGAGGAATGGATGGAAGGGCAGCAGCGCAAGCTGACGAAAGATGTGCCCGATGCAGCGGAGCGTGAACGGCAACTAGGAAAAATCCGCTCGGAGACATGGGCACGTATTGAGGCTGGAGAATCTGAACCGCTGTGGATCGCGGCGATGCCCGGGCCGGTTTCTGTGAATCCGATGGGGATGTGGGACGGGACTTATTTTCAGAAGTTTCCGGCACACTCGGATGCGGCGAAATGGGGTGCTTTTAATGTCGGTGAGATGCTGTGGCTGAATGGACGATGGAGCATCCTGCCGCTCGCGGTGATGTGGGTGGTGGGCGCACTAATGCTGCGCCGAACGCGGAGCGCATGATTTTTTAAAGCCCGACGATATGCGCTCCGATGCGCAGCCAAAGCGGAATGGTGAGCAGCCCGAGAATAGTGGTCGTGAGAACCAGTCGGACGGCGGTGGCGCTGTCCGCACTGTAGAGGCGTGTGAGGACGACTGGCACCATCGCGCATGGCATCGCGGCCTGGACGACGAGGACTCGTTTTAGATCGAGAGAGCAGGGGAGCCATCGTGCGGCGAGGATGATGAGCGGCGGAAGGATGCCGAGTTTTACAATGCAGCCTACGAGTGTGCGGACTGGATTTTGCGTGAGGCTGCCAGCAGCGACGGAGTCGGCCAGCATGGCACCAGTGAGTAGCAGCGAGAGAGGGACGGCTCCTTGACCGAGAAAGTGAAGGGAGTTCAGCACGAAGGCCGGGAGCCAGTCTGCGGCGTGAAAAAGATTAAGCACGAGTGCTGCGAGGATTGCGAAGAAGGGAATGTTAAAGACGCGACGCCACGAGCCTTCGCCAGCAAGGAGCCAGACTCCGAGGCTCCAGAGCACGAGTTCAAAGCCGATGTTGTGGACGAAGAGAACGCCCGTCGTGCTCGCCGGAAATATCGCCTGCACGAGAGGGACGGGGAGATAACCCC
>JBEIQV010000392.1:0-2424 GCA_040376335.1 Verrucomicrobiia bacterium
CCGCGCAGACTGCCTTCGATATATGCCGAGCCGCACATGAGGCGCGTGCTCGTGATGTCTCCGCGCGGCCCCAGTTGCACTTCGCCCGCTGTCTGCACGCTTCGGCCAAATGGCCCGGTGATTTTGAAATCGCGCAGGTCAATATACGCACCGCAATCAGGGCACATCGTGCTTTGTGCGGCGGTGCTTAGCACCTGTTTGTGAGCGCAGGAAAAGCACGTCACTTCGCGCTGCTTTTCTCCCACGATCATTCGCGAGAGCTTCGAGAAAATCCCCGGCTCTTTGATGATGCTGCGCTCTCCTGCGAGCAGGCGTTCCAGTGAGTAATGCTGCTGGCACTTCCGGCAGAACGTCGTCTTGGCAGAGACCGACTCTTCCTGTGTGAACCCGCAATGCGGGCACAAGGATGCCATCTTCTCGGTTTGTTTACGGACGTTCTTTGCCACGGAAGCAGTGAAACACACACGCGCCGCGCAGGCTGGGAGCGGAGCCCGCGCGGCGCGAAGTTGTGAAAGCGCTATTCGGCGGTTTGCCGCTTATCGTTGAGCGCCGCCGGTGCCGGTGCGGTCGGGCGCACGAAGAATTTCGGGCTGACGCATGGCGACTTTGTTTGGTGTCACTTCGGATTTTCCAACAAATGTGGCACCTTCCTCGATGACGAGGCGCGTTGCCTTTAGATCACCGTAAAGAACTGCGTGCGACTTCAACTCGCAGCGCTCTTCGACGGTGATATTGCCATGCACTTTGCCGAGGACGGTGACGGATTTGGTTTTGATTTCGCCTTTGATTTCGGCGTTTTCGCCGACGGTAAGTGTGCCAGCGGAGGTGATTTCGCCTTCGATTTTTCCGTCAACCATCAGTTCGTTCTGAAACTTGATGGAGCCTTTGATTTCGACGTCGCTGCTGAGGATGTTCTTAGTGTTTGTGGTGATTTCGGCCATGGTTGCTTGTGTGTGGTTGAGGTTGAATTTCTGCATCGGCGCACGCCGACGACGTGCGGAAGTATGGATTCGCACCGTGGTGTGTCAACGCCTTGAGCGAATGAAACGAAATTATCCGCTATTCGGCCAGTTCCTCTGCCGGATACGTCCAGATTTCGCTCAATGTGGGATGATAGTGGGGGATTTCTGAAAGCTGACGCGCTGTAGCTCGGAATCGCATGGCCACCACGATTTCGTGGATGAGTTCCGCTGCGTGCGGGCCGACGACGGCAGCACCGAGAATTTCGCCTCCTTGTTCGGCAGAGATCAGTTTTACAAAACCGTCCGTCTCTCCCATGCACAAGGACTTGCCGTGATCGTTGAAGGGATATTTCGCTGTGAGGAAAGAGATACCGCCTGCACGCAGTTCCCGTTCGTTCGCACCACATTCGGCGACTTCCGGGTCTGAAAAAATCACCGAAAGTTTCAAGCGATAGTCCGCTTCCTCCATTGGGCCACTGCTCGCGAGGAGGCGTGCGGCGTTGCGCGCTGCGATCTCACCTTGCTGAATGGCGATGTGCACAATCTCGAATGGGCCGGCTACATCACCCGCCGCAAAGATGTGAGGCTGCGAAGTCTGCTGTGTAGCTCGCATGGTTGGGCGGCCTTTAGTGAGTTCAATTCCTGCGGTGTCTAGTCCGAGGCCATTCACCATCGGTGAGCGACCAAGCGCGTGGATGATTTGCTCCGCCTCGACGGTTACACTGCTTCCTTCATACTCGAAAGTGATGCGCATTTTCGCGCCCGATATTTCTGCGCGGAGCAGTTTTGTCCCGGCGAAAACTTTCACGCCTCTTTCGCGAAGTCCGTGTGTGAGTGCTTCGGCCACGTCGGCGTCCGCGCCTTTCAAGAGTTGCTCGCTGCGCTGGATGATCGTCACGTCGCGTCCGAGTCCGGCGTAGTAGGTGGCAAACTCCACCGCTGTCGCACCGCCGCCGAGGATGATGAGCGATTGCGGGACATATGCACTTTCCAGCACATCGTCAGTCGTCCAGTAACCGACCTCTTTAAGCGAGGGCAGGGGTGGCTCACTAACCACTGAACCAGTTGCCAGCAAGAATGTGCGCCCAGTGATACGCTGAACGCCGCCGCTGCGTAGTGTGACATCCAAAGTCCCGGAATCTACGAAGCCTGCAAAGCCGCGGATGAGATCGAACTTCCCGTTCTCCAACTGCCCTCGGCGGTAGTCTGCAAATTCGGCAATAAGCCGACGTTTGCGTGCGAGGATTTCGTCGCCATGCACTTCGAGGGCACCAGCGCGAAGACCGAATTCCGCAGCGCGCCGCACCGACACTGCGCGACTGGATGTCGCGAGCAGTGTTTTGCTCGGCATGCAGCCGCGCAGGATGCACAGGCCGCCGAGTTCTTCCGCCCCGTCCACGACGCAAGTTTTTAGACCGAGTGAAACGGCGGTTCGCGCCGCTGCGTAGCCAGCGCTGCCGCC
>JBEIQV010000376.1:0-2685 GCA_040376335.1 Verrucomicrobiia bacterium
CGGGAAGGGGAGCGAGGCGAGGTTGTTTTGTTCGAAGAAGGTGAACACGTCCGCCTCCGTGCCGTATTGCGAGATGTAGTCCCACGAGGCTTTGTCGAACTGCGTGAGCTTCGCGACCACGTTGAACTCGAACGGCTTTGCCGCCGCCGCCGCTGTGTTTGCCACGGCCACGTTCACCGGGAAGTGCTCGAACTTCGTCCCCGCCTTCGCCGTCGTCGCCGGGAAATAGAACGAATACTCGAACGTCTTCGTCGTGTAAGGCTCCAGCCGCACGTATCGCGACGAAGTGGCCTTGCTGCCGAGCACGGGCAGCGCGCCCTGCGGGATTTGCAAAAGCACCTCGGCCTTCACGGGCGCGCTCGTAGGGTTGGTGACGACGACATTTGCGCCATACACCGCGCCGGTGAGGAATTCCTCCGTCACATACTTCTCAAACTTCTCATTTCCCTCCTGCCGGTAGCGGTCGCCGTTGCGGAAGAAACTCTGCGACACGAGTAGCTGGCCCTGCGCGGCGTTCGCGGCGGCGGCGAGTTTGATTTCCTTGTGGAAAACAACCACCGGCCCGCCTGCGGTGAGCGTGAACTTCCCGCCGTCGGCCTTGCCCGTGTGCTTGGGCGCGTCGAACGGCAAATCGAGCACCGCCAGCGCGAGCATTATCTCCGTGAAGTTGCGGCTCGCCTCCGTGAAGTGCGGCGACACGAACGCTCCCTTTTTGCCTTCGGCCAAATGCGCCGCGTAGTCGCGCCAGAATGCGCTGATGGGAATGAGTCCGCCGTCCTGCTGCGTGATGCGCAGGTGGTAGTAATTGTTCTCCGCCCATTCCTTCGTGGCACCGAGCTGGCGGTAGTAGGCGCGCGCCAAAGCGCGGTTTTCCTTCGCTGTTTCTGCGCCGAAGTAGACGAGGTCTCCAGCGGGAACCGCAAATCCCTCTACGATACCGCGATCATTTGTGCCGGCTTTTGAAAGGGCATCACGACGAGCTTTGGCTTTGTCTCCAGCCTCACGCAGCGCGGGCTGTTTGGCTTTATCTGGAATTTGTTGTTCACGAGATTCTTGGAGTTCTTTCAACTCATCGGCATCCAACGAGAGACCCTTTTCAGATTTGACCGCTAAACGTTCCAGCGATGTGGCGGTGCCGCCCACAATTCTACTCTGTGTTATCCCGGCGAGCTTGGGGAGTGGAGTGGCGGCTGGCGCTGGCGCGTCTGACATCGGCATCATCCGAGCATCAGGCTTGGCTCTCGTTCCGTATTGCAACTTCGCTCTAAAGAGTTCGCTGCCAATTTCCTCATTGCCTTCGGCATCATCTGCTCTGCCCGCCTCCAGCGCGCGCCCGCGCAGGCCGGTCTCGAAGAGGATGTCTTGCCACTCGGGGTTTGGCGGGATCAGTTCCCATTTTTCGCGCAGACTGCGCGCGGCGTTTGCCGCTTCGCCCGGCAGGCGCTGGGCGAGCAGGGCGCGCTCGACGACGTTCAATTTCGCATACGCCCACGGTTCGAGATACGCCTTGAGTTCGTTGCCGAGGAGGAAGTCGTCCATAAACGTCCTGTCCTTCTTGTTCGCGAGATACGGCTTCACGACCGCGTCGAAGAAAATCGCGTCCTTTCGTGCGAGGAAGAAATTCAGCTCGTGGCAGGCGAACTCGGAATACTTCGCGCGCTTCTCGTCGTCCTTGAGCTTCGGCCATTGCAGCACCCACGCGAATTTCGCGAGGTTGTCGTCGTGGCTCAGCGTGGTGAAGAGCGAATAGACGCCGCCGAGCGTGTCGTAGGTCTCCATCTCGCTCGTGAGGATGTCCGCAAGCGTGAGCGTCTGCCCCTGCGCGAGCACGGTGGTTTCTTTCTTTTGAGTAAATGGCTTGGCCGGATCGAGGGCGCGCGCGAGGCGGAGGTCGGAAAATTTCGTCCCGGCCTCGGGCAGCGCGTAGCTCTGCCAGACGGCGTTGCCGAGGTCTTCCGCGTAAATCTGCACGTGCTGGCGGTCGCCCAGATCTTTGCGCTCGATTTTCACCACACCGTCCTTGTCGGGGATGAGGTTGTAGAGCACAGGCGCGCTGGCCGCGAGGAAGTCGAGGTTTGTTTCCGCTGCGCTGGGTTGCGGGTCATATCCAATTCCAGGAATTGCTCCTGCGGAACGCGCTGCGCTCGCTCGCCCGCCGGCAGTCGCGGCTGCGAGTTGCGCCGCTGCTTGATCGAGCGCCTGAAGTCCCGTGTCGCGCACCTCCCATGGATTTAAGAGCAGGCCGGGACGCGTGAGCATATTGCCGGGGAACACCTTCGCGTAACGGCGATCCAGGATGTAGCGATACTCGTCGCCGATTTCGCGGCCAGCCGCGTAAAGATTCGGCAGCCGCGCGGGAACTCCATCGCCCGCGCCGAAGCGCGAAAAGCCGCCCAGCCCTGCAAAAATGCCGCTCCCCGGCTCGAAGCGCGTCGCCGCGATGTGGACGCGCGTGAACGGCGTGACGTTGGCGAGTTTCACGGTGATGAAGTCCTTGTCGGTCTTCACGTCGGTCATTTGCAGTGTGGTGGTGCCTTTCGCTTCGAGATTCCGCGCCGCACCGAGATACCAGCCCGCGCTCAATTTCCCGCCGCTGACTTTGATCGTGATGTCGCGTTTCTCGCCGCGAAGCCGCAGCGCATAGTCGCCCGCAGGCAGATCCTTGATGACGAGAAAGCCGCCGTC
>JBEIQV010000210.1:0-5896 GCA_040376335.1 Verrucomicrobiia bacterium
ACATTGCCAACTACGGCGCTGTGCAGTGCTCCGGCGACGCCGCAGCCGGGTTCATCGCTAAGTGCGGCGATGTTAATGAACTTCGTCACGTCGCGACTGAGGATGGTGCATAGGTGGCTTTTGCTGCTGAGCGGATCAGCGTTTTTGTCGCGCACTTTTTCCGCGAAGAGCACGTCGCCCCAAATCACTTTGCCAAGCACGGGCGCTTGCAGGACGGCGTCGCGATCCCAGCCCTTGGGCGGCTCGATGGCGCGGATTTCGCAGCCGATGCGATCGGGTGTGAAGCCGCACTCTTTCAGCGCGGCAGCGCTCTTATCCCATACGAAAATGTTTTTTACGCCCGCATCTTTGATTCCTGCGACGACGGCGGCGACGACTCCCCGACGTGTGGCGAAAAGCGGGCCACCAGCCGTGGTGACCTTGATGCCGACACGGTCGCCCGGTTCTACGAGCGTGCGCCATGCAGATGCGGTATCGCTTTTTCCTGTTACGGTGCGGATGAGCGCATCCACCATGGTGCGCGTGACGGCGGGGTCTTCGTCAAAATCGCGCATCGCCGCAGAATTCTGTGCAAAAGCGACGAGTGAAGGGCCTGCGGGCTGTGGTGCTGCCTGCACGACGATTGGCGGATTGAGCTGCTCTTGGGCAGTAAGCGTGCCGACGAAGATGGCGATGGCTGCCAGAAAACGAATCACGCGCCGCGAATAGCGCGGGCGAAATGGCGTGTCAACTGGAGTGCGGCCAAATCACGTTTCGCTCGCCACCCGCCTTGGGTGGTGTTTATTGCTGGCATTTCGAAATCCCCGCCATGCGCAAACTCATCCTACTCTTCACAATCCTCGCCGCAGCCAGTGCTCCTGCTGCGGACGCGATCATTTTCAACCAGCAATACCTGCCGGGAAATACTTATCACCAGACCGTCACCATGGAGCAGGACATGGACATGGATCTCGGAGCGAGCCGCATGCAGCGTAATACGAATACAGCGATGGGCTTCTCCGCAGTTGTTGCGCCGCAGCAGGAGGGTGTGAGGACCAAGCGCGTCACGGTGCAATACGATCGCACGGTGATGGGCATGAGCGACGGGCAGAATAAATTCAGCTTTGATTCGCAATCGCCCGGAGCGGCCAACGCCGGACCACTTGCTGCTATCGGTTTGATCATCGGCCATGAATTCAATGTAGTTTTTGACGAGATGGAAAACGTGACGGATGTCGAAAACATCGAGAAAACATTGCAAATCCTCGCTGGCGCCGACCGGAGCAGTTCGCAAATCTATAAACAGATTTTCAACCGTGAGGCCGTGAAGCGCATGATGCAGCAATCCGCGCTGCGTTCACCACGCGGTATCGTCATGAAGCCGGGCGACTCGTGGCCTTTCTCCAATGATCTTTTGCTTCCGGGAATTGGGAAGCTCGTCATCCGAGGTAACTACATATTCAAACAGATGGTCGAACACAAAGGCGTGCAGTGCGCCGAGGTCACGGCGAAGGCCGATATCAACGTGGATCTACAGGCGATGGACAAAGCGGATGAAAAGAACTTGGCGCTCATGCAGCAGATGAATCTGAAGGTGCAGGAGGGGAAAATGGACGGCACGATTTTCTACGATAGCGCGATTCAATTTCCCCGCGAAATCAAAATGACTCAAAGCATCCTGCTCAGCGCAAAAATCCCCAATGGCCCCAAAGGAGAAATTCGTCTGCCGATGAAGCAGACCATAGGGATGACGCTCGACAGCTTTGGCCCTACGAAAGCGAAAGCTCCCGAGCAAAAGCCTGTGCCCGAAGAATAGGTTCATACCGACATGGCAGACAGCGACGTTCTCATCGAAGAACAAACCAAGACCGACGAATCACTCGACGTGCCTTGGAACGTGGTCGCCCACAACGACCCGATCAACCTCATGGACTACGTTGCCAAGGTTTTCATACGCGTCTTCGGCTTTACGAAGCAGAAGGCCGAGCGGCACATGATGGAAGTTCACAAAAAAGGCCGCTCCATCGTCTGGACTGGCGGGCGCGAGCGCGCGGAGCTTTACGTCCAGCAACTCCACGGCTTTCTCCTGCAAGCCACCATCGAAAAAGGCCGATGAGAATCGAATGGTCACCTGAGCGCGTCATCTTTTCGGAAATTGATGAATTCATCGCGGACGCGCTGCGCCAAATTCCGATCTGCGCTTCGTCGTGCGAGGACAAAGCCATCGCGCGGCTTTACCCGACGCCCACGGACGGAGTGGATGAGGACGCCGATGAAGACTGGCGTGAACACGTGGTGCCGGGCTTGAGCGAGCTTTTCCAGACGCACATTGATGTAGTGCTCAAAGACCTTGAGGAAATGCGGGAGGAGGACGAATCTTTCACGCTCACTTTCTCCACCGAGCACGCCCGCGCCTGGATGCACACGCTGAACCAAGCACGCCTCGCCCTCGGAGCGCTTCACGACATCACCGAGGATGACATGGAAGGCCGGACAAAAGTCAGCGACGCGGAAAAATCCTACGCACTTTTTCAGATCGAAATCTACGGGTTCATCCTGTCGCTCATGCTCCAGCACACGGAGCTGTAGCTTCGCGCTATTTTGGTTGAGCCGTTTTTGCTGCGGCTTGTGTTTTCTGTGGGCGGAAGTTTCGCGCTGCGAGTTGTGCGCCGAGCATCTGTGTGGACTTTAAATTACGTTCGAGGATTTCGCAGTTCTTCTTCGCGGCCTGCTGGCCCTGCGCGGCAGCGATGAGCCACCATTTGTAAGCCTCGACATCGTTGCGCTTCACGCCCTGGCCGTTTGCAAACATGAAGCCGAGATTGAGCTGCGCCGTGGCGTCGCCCTGCTCGGCTGCGGCGGTGAACCAGCGGATGGCCTCCACATCGTTTTTCGGCAGGCCCTCACCTTTCTCATACATCACGCCGAGGTTGAATTGCGCCTTCGCGTTTCCTTGGTCGGCGGACTTGCGCATCCAATTGGAAGCCTCAGTTAAATCCTTCGGCACCCCGCGTCCGCTTTTATACAAAAGAGCGAGATTGAACTGTGCCTCGGCCACTCCCTGGTCGGCGGCTTTGCGATACCACTTCGCAGCCTGTGCGTCGTCCTTTGCCACACCGCGTCCGATTTCATAAAGCACACCCGCGATTGTCTGTGCATCTGCCTGTCCCGCCTCGGCCTTTGCCAGGAGGTCGGTAATTTCCTTTGCTGGAGCAGGCGGTGTTTGCGCTTGCAGATGGCAGAGCAGGGCGGCGGATGCGAAAAAGAGAGTGCGAAGAATCATGGCGCGGCTGTGATGTGGAGGAGCGATGCCGGACATGACACCCTGCAACGCGGCGCGGTCAAGCGGTTGCTTCGCGATGCGATTCATTATTTGCACAGTTCCGCGCGGCTGCTACACCGCGCACCGCATGAAACTCCTACTCGCACTACTCGCACTCACTTTCGCTGCTCATGCAGCGGACAATGAACTCACTGCCGAAGAAAAAACCGCAGGCTTCCAATTGCTGTTCGACGGCAAGGATGCCGGGGCCAATTTCCGTGGCTACAAAAAGGACAAGCTGACCGATGGATGGGTGGCTGAAGACGGCGCGATTGTCCGCAAGGGCAAGGGCGGCGACATCGTCACCAAGGAAAAATACGAGAGCTTCGAGTTGCAGATTGATTGGAAAATCAGCAAGGGCGGCAACAGCGGCATCATGTTCAAAGTCACCGAAGGAAACGGACCGAGCTACAGCTCCGGGCCGGAGTGCCAGGTGCAGGACAACATTGGTGGTCATGATGCGCAAAAGGCCGGCTGGATGTATGCACTTTACCCAGCGAACGTGGACACGACGAAGCCAGCAGGGGAGTGGAATCACTTCGTGCTGAAGTGCCAGAAAACCGCAACGGGCACCTACAAATGCGAGCACTGGATGAATGGAACGAAGTATGTGGACTACGAAATCGGCTCGGCGGACTGGAACGAAAAAGTCGCGAAGTCGAAGTTCGGAAAAATGCCCGAGTTTGGAAAAGCGGACAAAGGGCACATCTGCCTGCAAGACCACGGCAACGAGGTCGGCTACAAGAACATCAAAATCCGCGAACTCCCCGCGCTGAAGTAAACAGCCGATGATAATTCGCAAAGCCCCCGCCGTGTGCTGGCTAGTCGCCGCCATGGCGGGGGCTTTTGCTTTTTCGGCGCAGGCTGCGCCAAAGCCGACACCGGTTCCGGTGAAAAAACCGTCCGGCAGCGCAATGAAAAGCGCGCCAAAGAAAGCACCCAAGCCAGATGCCAAAGGGCGTGGACGTGCTTCAAAACCAGCGCCTATAAAGCCAGCGCCTATCAAGCCCACCCCTGCAACGCCTGCTCAGCCGGATCCCGAGCTGGCGAAATACAGCACCATCAATTCGCTGGGGATGCGTTTCGTGAAAGTTGGGGACGTGGAGTTTTGCATATGGCCCGTGCGCGTCCGCGACTACACGGCATACTGGCACGGCAACAAAGACGCAGCACGCAGCGCGCTGTGGCAAAAGCCCGGCTTCGCACAAACGTCCGAACATCCTGTCGTTTGCGTAACGTGGGACGACGCGGTGAAATACTGCCACTGGCTCACGAAAAAGGAGCGCGCGGAAAAACGACTATCCACCGACCGCGAATATCGCCTGCCCACTGACATCGAGTGGAGCCGCGCAGTCGCATTGCCCGAGGAAAAAGGCAGCAGCCCCGCCGAGCGCGATCTGCGCAATCTCCGCGACTACCCGTGGGGCACACAATGGCCGCCACCGCCGGGCGCTGGCAATTTTGCCGGCGAAGAGACCCGCGAACCTACCGCTATCCCCGGCTACCGCGACAACTTCGTGAACACATCCCCCGTCGGCAGCTTCGCACCCAATGCAGCGGGGCTTTTCGACATGGCTGGCAACGTCTGGCAATGGTGCCGCGACCCGTGGTTCAAAGACAGTCGTGAGCGCACCCTGCGCGGGGCGTCATGGTTTAATGGCGCGCTCCCGCTCAGCCTGCTCTCCTCCGCACGCATCCGCTTCAACCCCGAAACGCCGAGCGAAGCCCTCGGCTTCCGCATCGTCATCGCCCCCGTGGAAAAAAAGTAGTGCAACCTGCGCCGGCGAAACTTTTTTGTCTGAATTCACAAAACTCGCTTGCACCCAGCCGCCCGCCTGCTAATTACGCCGCCCCCAAGACAAAGCTCGGGTGGTGGAATTGGCAGACACGCACGTTTGAGGGGCGTGTGGCGCAAGCCGTGCGGGTTCAAGTCCCGCCCCGAGTAGTCCCCCTGTAAGTAATGCGTCTCTGGCAGGCACCTTTCCCATTATGGGTCGTAGCGCCCGGGTATTGCTTGACTACCAAAGCACCTCTGCCGGTCGCGCTCTACGCCTCTTTGTCGGGTTTATCTTCCTTGTCCCAAAAGCTGACCACGAACAGCACCAGCACCACGCACGCGATGAGACAGGGAAGAATCCAGAATTGCGTCCATGGGTTTTTGAACGAGGAGACAAGGCCCGACGTCACGGAATCCACTGCGGTGCCGAAGGCCGAGACGGCTTTGCCCAGCCAAAACTGGATGTGGCTGATCACGCCGATCGGCTCGCTGGGCGGTGCTGCGTTGGGGCTTGGGAAAATCGCCGCATACCTCGAGCCTGCCAGGCCGAAGCCAAAGAACATGCCGATGCCGAGCGTGAAGAAAACCACGAGCGACTGCGCCTGATTTCTAATCTGCGGTGACGCCACGCGATCGGTATACATATAGCCCGTCACGAAGAAGAAATCGTAACAGATCCCGTGCAGAGTCACGGCGATCAGCGCCATCCATTTGATGTGGTCCGGCGCGCTTGCGGCAAAGAGCCCGTAGCGCACGACCCAGCACACGATGCCCACGGCCAGCATCCATTTCACCCCCAGCTTGCGGAAGAAATAGGG
>JBEIQV010000190.1:0-6608 GCA_040376335.1 Verrucomicrobiia bacterium
CACATCACCAACCAAAACCCCGAGAGCACCATGATGGGCCAGCCAACAACCATCGTGGCCGTCTATCCCACGCACACGGCTGCCGAGGCCGCAGTTCACGAACTCAAGCAATCCGGCTTTGACTTGAGAAAGCTCTCCATCATCGGACGCGACTACCACACGGAAGAGCACGTGCTCGGCTCTTACAATGTAGGCGACCGGTTGAAGGCGTGGGGAAAAACGTGCGCATTTTGTGGCGCGCTGTGGGGACTGTTGTTTGGTTCGGCGTATTTCTGGATTCCCGGCCTCGGTCCGCTGCTGGTGGCCGGGCCCTTGGTGAAAATGATCGTCGCCGCGCTGGAAGGCGCAGTCATTGCGGGCGGACTGGGTGTCATGGTCGGCGCGCTTTCCGGCATCGGCATCCCGGAGGACAGCATCCTGCGCTACGAGACGGCGCTGAGGGCCGACAGATTTTTGCTCATCGTGCAGGGAAGAGATTACGAGACCGCTCCCGTGCAGGACATCCTGCACCGCACATCACCGGAATCCATGGAGCAGCATGATTAAGCACAACACCGAGAACTCGCCGGCAAAGTGCGCGGCGACGCACGGAAACCAAACAAAGGACAACAATATGTTACTCAGTATCAAAAGCCTCTACGGCCACAAACTCGGCGCTTCCGATGGCAATATCGGTCACCTCAAGGATTTCTATTTCGACGATCAAACATGGGCGATTCGCTATCTCGTGGCAGACACAGGCCACTGGCTGCCGGGGCGTCAGGTGCTGCTCTCACCGCACACACTGGGCCGGTGCGATGATGAGGAAAAGATCCTGCACGTAGGTCTTTCCCGGAAGAAAATTGAACACAGTCCCTCCATCGAAACCCACATGCCTGTCTCGCGACAATACGAGGAGGAATATTACCAGTATTACGGCTGGCCTACTTACTGGCAGGGCGACGGTCTGTGGGGCGTGAGTGCGTTTCCTGTGCGGGAGATGCCGCCAAAACCGCACCCGAGCGATCGCAGTTCGAAAAAGGGACACGCCGCAGTGCATTTGCGAAGCACGCTCGAAGTAACCGGCTATCACATTCATGCGAGTGACGGTGAATTCGGACACGTGGAGGATTTTCTCGTGGACGCACATAGCTGGGCAATCCGGCAACTGGTGGTGAGGACTGGTTTTCTGCTCACGCGCCACGAGGTGCAGGTGCCGACAGCCACGGTGAATCGCATCAGCTACGAGGAGTCCACGATGTTCACGAGCCTGAGCAAAAAGGCTATCGAACACAGCCCCGAGCATCATCTCGCTTCGCACCGAGGAAGAACGCCAATGAAAACGAATGCACTGAAGGAAGGCATCATGATGATTAACTCCACCGGCGTCGGTGAGGTGACGCGGGAGATGTTGCGCAAGCGCGCAGTAGAACTGGCCCTCATAAATGGTCGCGCCAAGCAGGAGGTTTCAAACACCGACTGGGAGCAGGCGATGCGCGAGCTAAGCGGCGAGCCGGAGAAGGACAAAAAAGATGCGGAGATGGAAGCCGCGCCTGAGTCCGAGCGATGGGATCCCGTGCATGGCTCCACAGGGCATAAAGTGGAGGCAAACTATGGCGACGATGAGGACGCAGATGGGCAGAGCTTCAGCGCGCGACTCGTGGAAGAGGGCATCAACGAAGCTGCCCATGACCAGATGCTCCAGGCCTCGAGTAAACCGGAAGCGACTGAATCTGACCCCGAATAATATGAACGAAGACATCACAAAACCCAGTCGCCTTCGCAGGAACATCACCTGGCAGGCGCAAACCATTCCACCTGAATGTGAGCACCGCTATGGAGTGATCGCCTTTGAAGGGGACTACCCTCACAGACGTTGCACGAAGTGCGGAAGACTGGAGGGCAAATGAGCGATAAAAACTCCACGAACGTTTTGAAAAAAATCCCGAGTGGCATCGAGGGATTCGATGACATCACCAATGGAGGATTGCCACTGCAACGCGCGACGTTGCTGATGGGCGGCCCCGGCTGCGGCAAGACGGTGCTCGCGCTTCAAATCCTCGTGAGCGCTGCGACGCACAGCGGCACGCCGGGCATCTTTGTGGCATTCGAGGAAAACGCGTGGCGCGTATCGGCGAATGGAAAGACGTTTGGATGGGACATGGCGGAACTGGAAAAGAAACGTCTCTTTTTCCTCGATGCACGGATGCGCTCGGACGTGGTGAAGGCAGGCGCATTTGATCTCACGGGACTACTCGCCGCACTCGCTGCGGTGGTGAAAGAGATGGGCGCGAAGCTGATCGTTTTTGATGCGATTGATGTGCTGCTCAGTCTGCTCAACGACCCAGCGGCGGAGTGTCGCGAACTTTACCGGCTGCACGAATGGCTCATGGCGCAGGAGTTGACGGGCATCATCACCACGAAGGTCGAGGACAACCAGGCGGCCACGGCGCAGCGATACGGCTTCATGCCGTTCATGGTGGATTGCGCGGTGCTGCTCACCCATCGCGTCGAAAATCGTATCTCGGTGCGCTCGATGCGCGTGCTCAAGTATCGCAGCTCCGCTCATGTGCTGAATGAGGTGCCTTTCGTCATCAGCCCGACGGGCATCGAGGTCGGCTCATCAAATGGCGTCCACCCGGAGCCGCAGCCGTTCAATGTGCGCGTATCCACGGGCATCAAGCAACTCGATGCGATGCTCGGCGGTGGCGGCTTTTTTCGGGGGACGAATGCACTGGTCACAGGCAGCACGGGTGGCGGAAAAACCACGCTCGCTGGCGCTTTCATCGAAGCAGCCTGCCGTCGCAAGGAACGCGCGCTTTTCATCTCCTTCGACGAAAACTCCTGCGACATCGTGCGCGACCTCGCCACGATGAGCATCGCACTCAAGCCGCATCTCGCGAGCGGGCTGCTGCGGATGGAGTCCATACGCACCGAAGCGGCGTCTTCGGAGGAGCACTTCATGCGCATCAAGCGGCTCATCGCCGAACACAAGCCGAGCTACGTCGCCATTGATCCACTCTCGGCACTTGCCCGTGTCGGCGGCGGACTGGCCGCGCGCGCCGTCGCCGAGCGGCTCATTTACCTGTGCCGAAACGCAGGCATCACGGTGCTCATCACGAGCCTCATGGAAGGGAGCGACCCGCATCTGGAGACGACGATGCTGCACGTCTCGACGATTTCGGATTCATGGATTCAGATCTCGTATGCGCTGCTCAACGGCGAGCGCAACCGCGCCCTCTCCATCATCAAATCACGCGGCTCGAAGCACTCGAACCAACTGCGCGAAATGATCTTCAGCGAGAAAGGCGTCACGCTCGCCGAGCCCTACACCGCCGGTGGCGAAGTGCTGCTTGGCACGCTGCGCATGGAAAAAGAGAACGCCCAGCAACCCGTGCTTGCCGGAAAAAAGAGGAACCGGAAATGAGCGCTGCCTACGTATTCCGACTCTACATCGCCGGCGGCGCACCGAACTCCGTGCGCGCACTGGCAAATCTCTACGCGATCTGCCGCAAGCATTTTCCCGACAGCCACCGCATCGAAATAATTGATGTTTTGAAGGAACCGCGGAAGGCGCTTGGTGAGGCAATTCTAGTTACACCTACGCTGGTAAAAGTTTCTCCCGCACCCGAACAGCAAATCATCGGCAATTTGAGCGAAGAGGAGGAAGTCCTCCGCGCACTCGGCCTGCCACAAAACCAAAATAAATAACGATTATTAACCATCTTTTTACCATGCTACCTACACTAAATTCTGAAAAAGCGATCACACTTGCATTGAGTCTTGCCAAGGCTGAAAACGCCATCAACGGATTCACATCCGGCCAGGTGGATGCAATCCTCGATTCCGAAGGGAATACCTATCTACTGCGGCCTGCCCAGGAACGATTGCGGCGAAAAGAAAAACAGATGGAAGCGGTTCTGGATGCTGTCGAAGATGTGATCACGATTGTCGATCGCGGAGGCGAGATTCTTTATCAAAACCATGCGACTAACCGGCAGTTCGGCTATGAGCCGGACGAGTTAGTCGGAAACTTGTTTTTTGAGTGCGTTCACGAGGACGATTTACCGGAGGCCTTTTCCGCTTTTGTGGATGTCATCGAGAGTTTCCATGACAGCGCCCATGCGGAATTTCGCTACCTCGCCAGCGATGGCGAATGGCACCATGTCGATTCCACGGTGAGCATCATGAAAGATGACTCATCGCCAAAAGTGCTCATCTGCATGCGCAATCATGCCTCCTCAGCGAATCTCATGCTTCGCGGTATTCCCCGGTGGCTGGGAGCCACTCTTCCAAAGTTTCTCAAAAAAATGACGGCGTTCTAGAGCTCTGGGCTACCGAGTAACCACATAAACACCATGCATCATCCATTTACACCGCTGCCCACAGTAAACTCCGAAAAGGCAATCACACTCGCCCTGAGTCTTGCCCAGGCTGAAAACGCCATCAACGCATTCACATCCGGCCAGGTGGACGCGATCCTCGATTCCGAAGGAAATACCTATCTGCTGCGACCTGCTCAGCGGCGCTTAAGACATAAGCAAAAAAACATGGAGGCGGTGATGGATGCCACCCCCGATGTCATTACGGTAATCGATCGCGGTGGCGTCATCCTTTCCCAAAGTCATGCCGCGGGCCGCGTGCTTGGCTACATCGCGAATGAGCTGGTGGGGAGTAAGTTTTTTGAGCGTGTCCATCAGGACGATTTGACGGCGGCATACTACGCGTTCTTCGACGTGATCGAGGGATTCAGCGAGACTGCCACAGCCCAATTCCGCCACCTGAAACGCGATGGTTCATGGTGCGAGGTAGAGGCGACCGTGGGCAGGCTGGACGATGGGGACTCCAAGTGCGTCGTCTTCAATTTGCGCAATCACCCCACATCCACAGAGCGCTAGAAATCCGTCGCGTATCTCCAATTTCACACAGCCTGCGCGTAGCCCGAAAAAACCAACACACCGCCATGCTCACCACACTCATCTCCATCCTCATCGCGGCACTTGTTTTGTATCTCATCTTTTATCTCGCGGGGAAATTCATGTCCGGCCAGCCGCTGCGGATCGTCGGCATCATCCTCGGACTGATCTTCGTGCTCTATGCACTCCGCGCCTTCGGTTTCGTCGGAATTTAGAAAGCCCAACTACCATGATCGCACATCTCGAACAAACACCGGCGGACAAAACGCAATGCCCGGATATCACCGACGAAACTCTCATGGAAATGATCCAGGCGCACAGCCATCGCGGGCTGGATCTTTTACACGATCGCTATGTCATTCTTTTGAAAGTCGTGACCATGAAAGTGCTCCACAACGACGCGGACTCCGAGGACCTGCTTCAGGATGTGTTTGTGGAAATCTGGGAACGTGCGGGCAACTACGACCCACTGATGGGACGCCCGCTTGCATGGATCGCCACGCTCACGCGCCGCCGCGCGATTGACCGGCTGCGAAAGCGTGAAACCTATTGCCGGGTTGAAGAGCGATTCGCCAACAAAACAGACACATGCGGTGAAGGCTGGACGCATGTGCATGAAGAACTTTCGCAACATGAAAGGGGAGTTCATTTGCAACGCGCGCTTGCCACTTTGCCCGAGCCGCAACGACGCGCCATCGAGCTCGCATATCATGGACAGATGACCCAGCGCGAGATCGCGGCACACACAGGAATCCCGCTCGGCACCATCAAAACACGACTGGAACTCGGGCTGAAGAAAATGGCCGCCACTTTGTTTGGGTTCGAGGATTTGCTTCGGGACGGAAAGCGCACCGTCAGCGCGGAAGAAAATCATCGCTCCATACAACCATGCGCCGCGCCAGCCCGATAGAATATTGATACAAAACAAATGAAAACAACCAACCGCACACTAACGAGCGCAGTCCTTTTCGGACTGATGCTGACCACCGCCAACGTCACCTTTGCACAGACAGCCGTGCAGGAAACGACGACAACCACGACTGCCGGAACCATCAGCGAATTCGGAACGGACACCATCATCGTCCGCTCGGAGACTTCGCCCGATCCGATTCGCTACAGCTACAGCAAGACGACCACTTACGTGGATGAAGCTGGAGTGCCTGTCTCCATCGAGACGGTGAAATCCGGCCTGCCTGTGACCATCTATTATACAAAAAATGGCGACAGAATGGTGGCGACGAAAGTCATCGTCAGGAAGGCAGCAGTCCTGAAACCCATCGCCGAAGGCCCGGTCGTCGAAACGAAGAAAATCACGACCACGACGACAACCACAACGAACGACGGAACTATCAGCGAACTCGGTCCGGAGACGCTCGTCGTCCGCACGGACGCTTCCGCTGCGCCGATCAGCTACGGCTACAGCAAGACGACCACCTACGTGGATGAAACCGGCACGCCAGTCTCCATCGAGACGGTGAAATCCGGCCTCCCCGTGACCGTCTATTACACAACCAACGAAGGCAGAATGATGGCCACGAAAGTCGTCGTTCGAAAAGTGGCCGTAAAATAGGCCTCAATAATCGAAGAAAAGGAAAACCAGCACCTACATACAAACCATGAAAACAAACATCGTTCTTGCAGCCACAGTCTTACTCTTCGCCGCCTGCGATGCCAGGGTGAATACGGCACCGCCCGAGCGGGTCGTTGAAAAGA